>JAJYBA010000002.1 GCA_021779235.1 Bacillota bacterium | reverse complement strand
AAAGATTCTTCAGCCAGTCTTTCCTCTCTTTGCCGTTTCATTAATTCCTTTATTTCCCAGATGAATAAAAAATGTATTTTATGTAAGAATTTATTTTATACTATATACGGAAAATCAGACATTTGTAATGTTTGTAAAAATATAGAAAGAAACGAAAGAATAAGGGATATTAGAAAATTCACTAAAAGAAAGAAATTAATTGATACAGAAGGATTTAATTTTATTACTTAAAAATGGAGACATACATTTAAATACATGGTATTACACAATAGATTTATGAAAAAGCAAATTAAGAAGATAGGAAATTCTAGAGGTATAACATTTTCAAAAGAAGAACAAAAAGTATATGATATTAAAGTTAATGATGTCTTTGATATTGAAATGACAAAGGAGAAGAAACAATGAAAGAATCTATCTATGGTAATATAATGGTAGGAATATCTTTAATACTTATAGGATTTACAATATCTACATTTTTATTTATTGCCTATCCAGACTACATGTATTATGTAACAGGAAATTTAATCATTTCTAATTCCACAGCAACAGATATATGTTATAATTTATCAAATAATATAAATTCCGTTCCAAGTTCAGACAATGGAAAATTAATATGTTCTATTCCTTCTTTTGATTCAACTCAAAATATAATAATTAAGGAGAACTCAAATGGGTAATTATAATTCAATAAGTAAGACTTCAATTACGCTATTCATAATATCTCTTATTGCAATATTATTATTAGGATTACAAATAACATTTTCTCTTATTTCTTTATCAAATTCATGTCACACAAATAATTTGAGATTTGGAGACGACGCACACAGCTGTGTAAGTTTAGATGGAAAATATTATCAAGCATATTCAAACGCATGGGGATTTGATTGGATAATTTCTAAAGAACCAAGTATTCAGGTGGTAAATTCACATGGATAAAGAAGACTGGGCTTTTGCTGCTGCTATTGCTGCTACTTTTGCTGCTGCTGCTGTTGCTATTGTTGCTGCTGCTGCTGCTGCTGTTGCTTTTGCTGCTGCTGTTGCTTTTGCTGCTGCTGTTGCTTTTGCTGCTGCTGTTGCTTTTGCTGCTCCTAATGAGAATGATTGGAAGAAGTCTTTGTGTTATTCAGGAATTTCTCTAATACTTTCAGGAATTTCATTTGCTATAACTTTCGGATTAAATATTAATTTTAGTATATTATTCTCTTGGCAAGTTGGAGTTCTATTATTAATTATCATGGAAATATTATTTTTATCAGAAAAGAATAAACCAAAGAAAAATGAAAACAAAGAATTATTCGCATGGAAAAGAAAAGGAATAAATACATTAAAAGCAATTGGAATTCTGTTCGGATTAGACTTAATTTATAATCTTGTTCTAGTTGTAAAAGACTACTGGAATGAAATAATAAATTGGACAGGATATATTGGTGCTGGATTAATCGTTCTAGTTATTCTCTACTTTATAGTCAGAGGTTACGGTAAGTTAAATGCAATGAAATATAAGGAGAATGGAAAATGAAAGAAAAAGAAACTATAGTTAAAAAATATGGCTATTTATTTCTCAATGGTAAGTATTACGAACCTAAATATCTAGGAGACCACCATGCAGGATACACTTTAGTAGATAATAAAGAGGTAGAGAAGAAAATAAAGATGATGAAAGAAATAGCTGAGAGAATAAAGAACAGTCTAGACCAAGAAGCAGTAATGATGGAGGCGCTATCAAGAGTAAGTTCGATGGAAGATTTACAAACAATTCATAACGCCGTATTCAATGAAAAAAGAAAATTAAAACCTAAAACAAGGGAGCATCACTGTGTAGATATGAAAATAGGTAATATAGTGATTCCAATAGTAGATTAAAATGATTTATCCAATATTAAAATCAGGAAAGATAATAGGAATGATGGACACAGATAATTCTATATATGTTTCAGATAGGAATAAGAATCATGTATTTCATATTTTTGGGAACGGATTTGGTTTAAGTCTTAGAGTTCTAAATTTATTAAAACAATATGATATTAAAGAAGTAATTATAAGATATGAAGGAATTAGAGAATTAAAATGTTTGGTCTCAGATTTCTTTGAATATGGAAAAAGATGGACAGACAATTTAGACGAACAATTAATTTTGCCTTTGGAATATTTCAATAAAGGACAAGAGGTTTTAATATGAAAGAAAGAAGTAAATTAACCGCAGAACAAGATTTCAGATTAAGAATGTTTTATGCAGCGAAACAAGAGAAGAGAAGAAAACAGAACCGTAAGGATTTAAAAGATATTTGGAATGGATTAAAAAGTTTAGGCGATTGGGTAACAAAAGTAATCGCCTTGTTAGTTTCTATATTTGTGGCTTCTGTATTCGGGATTGGAGTAAAACCAATTATTTTGTTACTGAACTATCCTTTAGGAATTGGCTATGCCACGTTTGCTTCTTATGCAGTTTCAGGGCTAGTTATGTATCTATTAATTAGAGGACAGGTAGACAGATGAGTTTCCTTAAATTAAATTTATTTAAATATGAATTAATTGAATATTATAAATTATGTAAGATAGGAGTGGAAGAATGAATAAATCTGTAAGTCTTTTATTAAATTATGTATTTATTTGTATGGCAATTATCGGCGTAGTATTAAGCTTGATATATCCAGAAACCCAGTTATTTCCATTTGTAGTAGCAGAGATAATTTTTACTATATTCTTTATTCCTTTAATGTTAGCTAAAGATAAATCTACATCTCCGAAAGTAAAATTAATATTTTCAAAGAGGGATTTTAGAAAATCAAAAGGAGGTTATAAAAAATGAGTGAAGAAAATAACGCAGTACAAGAAGTAAAGAAGAAACGAGGTCGCCCTGTCGGATGGAGAGGAACATATAAGAAAAGAGTTAAAGCAGTTCCAGAAGTTCCACAGGAAACAAAGGAGCCAACCGTAGAGTAAATAAATTTATTATTTTTAATCTTTTTAATTTAGAAAGATATAAAACAAGTATCGTATAATACTTGGAACACGAAACAATGAAAGAACAACACACACAAAACAAGCAAGAGAATAGTTCGCAAAACTTACCAAAACAAAGAAAAGCTAAGAAACTTCCAGTAGCAATTACGGATGAAGAATTCTTTAAATTAATTGAAAATACAAATATGAAGAAGCATAAACTTGCTTTTTTATTAGGTTATGGAGCTGGAATGAGAATTAGTGAAATTCTTAATTTAAAGCCAGAAGATATTAATCTTGTTCAAAAGAGTATTTTAATTAAAGAAGGTAAGGGAAAGAAAGACAGGGTTGTTCCAATGCCTAAAGGATTTAAAACAGAATATTTAAATCTACTTCCTTTGAAAATGGGAGTCCGTGCTTTGCAGATTACTTTTAAAAGAGCTTGTAGTCGTGCAGGATTGCTCCAGAATAAGCCAAACTTACATTTTCATAGTCTCAGGCATGGTTTCGCAACTAATTCAGTTTCTAAGGGTATTCCAATTCATCATATAAGAACTTTGATGGGGCATTCCAATATTTCTACAACAAATGTTTATCTAGAAATGAATCCAAAGGAGGCACTTAAATCTTATGAAGAATTATTTTAGAGGCTTAATGAATGTGATTATATATTTTGGAATATATCAAGATGTTTTATGGATTAATAGAAGACATAAAGAAAGGGAAGTTATAAATAAACTACACGAGGAGATGTTTTAATGGTTAATATTTATTTGAAAGGAGGTAATGTAAGATGAATAAAGAAAAAATACAATACAAGAACACAGAGAAATTTACTCCAGAAGTTATTAGCGAAGTCCTTGAAGTTAAAGAAAACTATGGACTAACTGCTGAAAATATACTTCGGAAAGCTAGTAAAAAATCCAGTTCGTTATATGAATTTTTCGATTGGGACAATTCTTCCGCAGGGGAAAAATGGCGACTACAACAGGCAAGAAGTCTTATCAATGAAATAAAAATCATTGTAGAAGACAAAGAGATATATGCCTTCGAGAACGTTAATGTAGCTGTCCAAGATGCAGATACAAAAAACGTTAGTCCAAGTAAGTTCGGTTCTCGTGAATATAAAACAATAGTAGAAGTTATGAATAATGAAGATTATAGAAATCAACTTATTCATAGAGCTTTAGCTGAAGCTGCCTATTGGAAAGAAAGACACGCTGAGCTTATTGAGTTAAATCCTATCTTTATTTCTATCGAAACTGAAAGCAAAAAATGGCAGAACAAATAGTTAATGTTCTAAACTGGGCGGGATTTCACATTGGAGTTGGTGGTTTCAGAAAAGAGAAAACTGGAAATTTCGGAGCGTTCCATATAGATTTCAAATAACTTACATTACACCCTCTTTATTTTTTTAGAGGGTTCATATTCGCGGCAAGGCTTGGCGAGGCGCGGCTTGGCGAGGCAAGGCGAGGCGGGGCGTGGCAAGGCAAGGGAGTTTGTCCGTTCTCTAAAAACGGACACAAAAGAAAATGATAAGAAAAGCGAACAAAACAAGAAAGAATCCACACAAGGAGGAAAGGATTAGTTTCGTATAATATAGAAAGAACGATACAATGAAGAACCCATTTAAATCAAATAAAACAGATGAAGACAAGGGCGGTTTAATTATGCTTCATGATAGAAACATTGAACCAGTAGAAGTCCCAGACGGAATGAAAAAGTTATTCCTCAGCTATACAATCCTAGACATAGACACGAAACAGACAGGATTCGGAAACACTATCGCCTTGTTCGCTCCTCACTTATACCCAGAAGGATTTAAGCAGTTCCTAAAAGCTTCTGAAGAAGCAATAAGTAAAACCGCCTCGGCAGCCACAGGAAGACCATTAAAGGTTTCACTATTGAACATTCAAGTTATACAATGTCCGGCCACGCCTAAAGATATTTTCTTTTCCTATAACTCAGTAAATGCGAATACAGGGCAAAACTCGTTCGGGAACTATCAAACAATAACTAACCCTGAATTATATAATGAAGTATCAATAGAGAAGTTTATAGCTTCTATCCAATTAGAAATATCAAAGAAAATAAAGGAGAGAACTGGAGATATTGTTTCAGTCCAGTTATTATTTTTCAGATGATTAAAAGATTTGATTTTATTTTGGGAATATTTAATATAACAATGAGTATATTGTTTCTTATTTTAGGAATATGCTGGATAGCAATTATGTTATATTTGAGAAATAACTTATGGAATGTTGGCATCCTGATTATAGCCTTATCTTTTCTTAAATCTTCAGAAGCTTATGATTGTTTTACTACAAAGGAGAAAAAGAAATGATTTTAGAAGGGATATTAATAGCAGATGTTTGTCTATTAGTTTTAATATTTATAAACCTTAGCATTCCTAAACGAATCTGGGGTCAAGAAGGAATTTTATGAGTAAATTTCAAGAATGGAAACAATATGTAATGTCGCCTCCTCCAGAGGTAATTAAAAAAATAGAATATAGAAGTGAATTTCTTAACGCATTGGGAATATTAGTTGTTTGTGGAATATTAATTTATACAGGATTTTGGTGGGCGATTCTAGCAATAATATTTTCTTTAGGCTCAGGTTATTCAAGATGGGCGACAGCGTATTCAGAATATAAATTATTTATGAGTTTTAAGCCAGAAGAAAACTGGGATTTAATTCTAAATGATGTTTCTTTCACAAGAAGAAGACAAAGATTAATTAAAAAGAGATACCCATTTTATATCAGATATTTAATTCTACCAAGCATATTTATTTTATCAGTATTTTTCATAGGAATAAAAACAATTAAATTAGATTGGTCTTTCAAATTGTGGGGAATAACATTATTTGGTTGGTCGAATTATTTAGGAAGCCTATTTTTCCTAACAATATTTTTATACTTTATATTCACATACATATTAATTGGAGGATTAATAGAAAAACAAAAAAGAGATGAACGAAATAAAACCAAAGAAATCAATTAAAGAAATTATAATAGAAAGATTAACTCCTAAAAGAACAGAAGAAGTAAAACCTAATTTATTTATACAACAAATTAATCCTCCAGATAAGCCAGATAAATATAGACAAATAATTCCAGTAGCATGGAATGGAAAAATAATTAATAAGACAGTTCTAATATTTGGAGCTAAACCAGTTTGGAGTACTATAACATTTATAGCAATATTATTAATGGCTTACGGATATGTGCATGACGGACAGGCCAGAGATGATTTCTATAACCAAGTAATATTCAACCAGTCTTACACGCAATATCTCTGCACATTAAATCTGCAATCGAATCTAAGTCAAGTTTATGGATTAAATATAACTGATTATTGTCATGGAAAAATAATAATAACTAATTCAACTCAAATATTAAATCTATCTATAATAAAATTAAATGATTAAAATAAAATTTGCAGCCTATCAAAAGATATATGAGAACATGAAAAAATATAGTTTAGAAGATAAGATACCTATTGAGAGAGCTAAATACATAATATCGGCAGTTCATAGGATTCCCAAGCCTTATTCTACAATGGTAATCAATGAATTAAGCATATTAGGCTGGATTAAATTAAGTAATGGCTCCAAATATCTGGAACTAAAGAAATAAGATAACAATTTTTAGAATAAACCATTTATTTTTAATCTATTTTATTATTTTTAAAAAATCGTTTTTCTTATTAAAGACTAATATAATTTATATAGGACAAGGAGTAGGAGCTTTATGAGGAAAAGGCCATGTTTTAGGGCTTTTTTAGGCATTTTAAGCTAATTTAAAGGCAAATAGACAGGTTTTTTAACAAAAATTAACAAATTTGAATGAATTGATTAAAGTTTTCAGTCAAAAACACAAAATATACAGAAAATTAATCTTCTTCTTCGTTTTCTTCACTAGAATCTTCTTTTTCAGGCTCTCCAGAATCTTCCTGATGTTTTTTCTTATGTTCTAGAGCCATTTTAGCACTTAAAACAGCCTTTTCTACACCTGCCTGACTTAAATGAAGCCCATATTGAGCTAATTTCTTAGTTAATGTGGGACTTCCTATATTTAATTCAGTATATAGGGCATAAATGACAGAATTTCTTTGTTCAAGATATACTTCTGCCTTAGTTTCACGCTTTCCATGCTGCTTAAATGCCTGAACTTTCTTCTCACGATATGCTTTTTCGTCAATTATATACTGATTATAGAATCTTCCAGTGTAAGATGGCCATTCTATACAATTATAATTCAGATATTGTTTGCCTTTGATATAAAGTAGGAGCTTATATTTCTCATTAAAATAAACCCAGAACCCTTTTTCACGTTTTCCAGTCTTAGGATTCTTACCACGATAGATATGGAATAGTCCTTTAGTTCTAAATATGGCTGCATACTTATCTAACATAAAAAAAGTAGGCAATACAAGAATAACTAAGAGATTTTTCTGTCGCATCTCCATCATTAAATCTACAAGAATGTTATTTATCTCGGAAAGAGAACGTCTAGCCCCCATTCCCTTATGAGCTTCATCATAAACAACTATGCTATTCTTCTTTGCGTGTAAAATAGTGTTCCTAAATTGCTGCGGAGACAAAGCAAATGAATCCACAGAGTAATTAACATCTAATTTGTAATGTTTTAATATACTAGAAGCAACATAACCACATAATAAGTCAGAGAACTTACTTTTTCCACTTCCTTCTCCTCCATCTACGCAAAATACTCCATCAGAATCCTTATCCATCAAGTCTGGAATAATTGTATCATCTATATCCTTAGCTAATCTATCATCAATATAACCACTTTTGCCATGATAAGTATAAACTACCATGATTTTTACATTCCTGAATCATCCTTTTTATTATATGCGCTTCCTTTCCCTAATCTATCCTGTAATTGTTTAAGAAACATATGCTTCTTTAACAGAAATTGATATAATGCAGCTTCTCCATTCTTCTTTGCTCTAACATATTCAGGCATTAAAGCATAAAATGTAGTTTCATACTCTTTTTTCCAATTCTTATCTCCAGATAATTCCAAAAATATATCATCTAATTCAAAATTCCAATCAATAAGCCTACCTTTACGTCGGAGAGACTTTATTATAACCCAAGATTCATGTAATCTGGAAACCTGTTGTGCAGCTTCGTTATATTTTGAGAATTGCGTATCTGTATTTGTGTCTGTCTTAGGAATTTTCATATACTTTAAATCAAAAACTCAGACCTTTATAAATTTACAATTAATATTTTAATAATTTTAATGAAAGTATTTTCAATTCTAGTTTTATAAAGGTTAATGTTTTATAGAAAATATGATACAGTCAAATTCCATGTTAATGGAGGGAATAAAATGGGTCTAGGAAAAGTACTTGAAGGATTTATTGTCATAACTGTCGGTGTTAACCTTGCTCCTACTGTAGCTAACCAAGTTGCAGCAGCCACAGCAAACACAAACGTTACAGCAGCAGCTGCGACAATGCTTAACCTTACAGTCTTGTTCTTCGCCATCGGTGTAATGACTGCTGGTATAGGAATAGGAGTTGGAGGGTTACAAGAAATAGGACTTTTGTAATTATAAAGTAATAACACTTTATAGTTGCAAGAGAAAAGACTAAATAATTATTTTTATTTATTTTAGTTGCTTATTTCCAATTCAAAAATGAAAGAGAAACAGAAACAAACAAAAAGTTATGTTGGATGGATTTTTTTAATTCCATTCGTAATGACTTTGCTTGGAATGTTACTGTATAATCAGTTTCCTCTATATGATTCATTTTGGTATAGCGGAGCGCAGATTATATCTTTCTTTTTTGTTTCGTTTGGAACTATAATGTTAATGACGGAAGTATTGAGGAGAAAAAAACTAGATGAAAATTAGATATATTATTCTGTTCTCTTTAATATTCATATTGCCATTAGTCTCGGCTACGAATCCTTTCATAGCTAATCAAAATACATTAGGATTGAATATTGACCCATTAGTATATGGTTCAGTCCAGCAAAACCAGCCATTCACTCTCAATGTCCATGTATATAATATTTCAAATGGTTTGAATATGACAAATAATTCTGTGAATTGTTATGCACATTTATATGATACGGTGGGCGATACATTAATAAGGACTCCTTTAATGTGGGATAATCAGACAGGTTTTGATTTTACTTTTAATGCCAATAACTTTTCACAATTAGGGCAGCACTCTTTGGAAATATGGTGTAATTCTGATGGAATACTCGGAGGGAATGAAAGAGTAATATTTAATGTAACTGCTGACGGACAAGACTATCAAAGCTTCCCATTGGTATATGTTCTAATAATATTAGCGATAGTATTCTTGATTTTAGGAAGGTATCAAGGTAAAGTGTTTAAGACGGATATATGGGATGTATTTGCAGGTATTCTATTTATGATTTCTGGAGTTCTAACTTTAACAACAGGATTCAATTTCGTAAATAGCACTAACTTGGGCGGACTAGCATTCGGTATAATACTTATAGGAATAGGCGCAGTAGTAACTTATTACTCTAATTCGGAGGTGTTCGACTAATGAACTGGATTTCCATATTAGAACTTATTGCTGCTGCGATAGGAACGATATATGGATTATACTGGGGAATTAAGAATGATTACATTTCATGGGATATAATAAAAGACAGCCTGAGTATAAGTGGATTGAAAGAAACTTTATTGACAATAGTCCAACAACCTTTATTCATAGCACTTTATATCTTCTTCGTTCTAGTTCCTACATGGTGGTTAGGTCAATACATAGCTCCGAATCTGCCATTATATTACAAGATAGGAATAACAATAGGAGGTATTTGGGCTGTTAATCTAATAATGGACAAGAAAGGACTAAAATGAATCAAGCAGAATTAGGATTTGTCAGAAATCATGCAGTAATGAGAGTGTATATAAAAAATGGGAAAGTAAATCTCTTAACTGGAAGAATAAATATGGAATTTGATAAAGAGAAGTATAAGAAGATATCTGAGAGTAAAGAAGCGGAAGCATTGTCTAAATTAACTTACGACGAATTAGTAAAGCAATATGGAGAATTGAAAGCTCAAATAATAATGGAGTTCTCCTCGGAGTTAGAAAAGAAAAGAGATATAGATTTCAATGACATTGATTCTTTAAAGAAAGAATTAATAAAAGATTTTCAAGATTCAGGATGGAGGTGTTATAAGAGCTGATGAGTGATATATTCTCAAGCGTAATACTTCCAGCAGCCATAATAACTACAATAATACTTATGATTTGGTCTAAAATAACAAAGAAGCCTATAAAAGAATTGGTCAAACCTATAATCGAAATGCTAAAGGGAGGAGAAAATGAGTGAGGAATACGACGAGGAAGAAGCAGCTTATGATGATGCAGAAATGAGAGCAGAAATAAATCAAGATATAGTAGAAGGTTATGGTTCTCCTCAGCCAGAAGAGAAGATAAATCAATTTAAAATATTCAATGATGCTATAAATAAATATGATACTACAAGAGTAACCTATTTGACAAAAGGAGAACTAGGAAGACCGTTATTTTCTGTAAGATTTTATTTACAATGTTATAAACGTGCTTTGGCTTGGAATGCTCCTTTAGTTGCAGAATATTTTAAGAAAAGAGCAGGAGTAATAACTGATTCAGGTATGTCAAATGAAGGATTCATGATGCGCCTTCCAGTTTCATCAAATAGGAATGTAAAGAGAACGCACGTTAAGTCCGATAGTCAATCACAGAAGGAGAATACTGGAGAATGAAAGGAGGTATAATATGGTAGATACAGAAAATAAGGATATGCCTATTGAGAATGAGGTAAAAGAAGTTAAGAAGAAACGTGGGAGACCTAAGAAGGAAGAACAGAAAATTGAAGAACAAGTAACACAAGAGCCTGAAAAAGAAAAAGCTGAAATAAAAGTTCCAGAACAGGAAATAATAGAGCAACCGATGCAAGAAGAAAAAAAATTACCATTAACTGATGGAATTGATTTTCCCGAGAAAGTAGAACTAACAGATGAAGAGGAAATAAATATCGAAGACGTGAAAGACATAAAGCCAGAGAAGAAAGATAAAACATTTTGGGAAAAGTTCTTCAATAATAAGAAAGTAGATAAACCGAACACAGTGGCTATATTGCTATTAAGAATAAATGGAGAAGCAACACCATTATATCGTGAATACGACGAGGAAGGAATGTTCAGGATAGATGATATAAAAAAGAATCCATTTGCGAAGACATATCACATAAGACATGACTGCATACATAGAATAAAAATAAAGAAAGACACTATACCCTTATGTATATTGCCAGAATGGTCTTTAGTTCCATTAGGAAACAGAATATATTGGGAAATGGGAATAGAAAGACGTGCAATGGAAGCACAAGAGGAATTTCTAAAGGCAATAAGAGCCGAGGAAGTTGTTAAACAAGACGAAAGCCTAAAAAAGAAGAGTGCAATATCTGGAAAAACAATATGGATTTTTATAGCAATAGTAGTAATAGGTTATCTCTTCTGGAAAGGAACAGGGCATTAAATGGCAATGAAGGAAAATAAAAGCGCAGATAGGATAGTTCGACTTGATGTTAATGGTTTTGATGGAACTCTCCTTGAACGCTGGAAAACAAAAGTATCAAATAAACTTATAGGCTTAAAGATAGCTGAACGTATAATGAATCTATTTAATATAAGAATAGATGAATTAATGAAATCAGAAAAGAACGAATTAGATGAGGAAAAAAAGTTACAAGAAGCTTTATTTAAAAAGGCATAGACTATTAAAGGTTAAGCACATAAAATAAATATGAAAATACAGATAATAACCCATAATAAAAATAAAGAAAGAAAATGGAGGAATAGGGCAATTTCTCTTTTAGTTTTAAATGTTTTATTTTATTGGGGAATAATCCTATTTAGATAAATTGGCTCCTAGCACTTCAACGAGTGCAGTTTCAACACCTACACAATCTTCAGTAATAGGTGGAACACCCCCATTACAAGGAGGCAGTAGCCCTATGTCTATTCCAAATCAGTCTTCAGTAATAGGTGGAACTCAGCCTTTGAGTGGTGGTGGAGGAGGGCATTCAGTATCTAGTCCAATAACATCTACAACATTAGGTGGAACACCCCCATTACAAGGCGAAGGAACAGGTCAATCAACTGCAACATCTTCCACAGCATTAGGCGGAACTCCTCAATTAACAATAGGAGAAATAATAAGCGGTCAATCAACTGCAACATCTTCCACAGCATTAGGCGGAACTCCTCAATTACAAAGTAGTGGTCAGGCAATATTAGAGCAAAGCGGTATATCTGGATTAAAAGATATAGGAGCACAATTAAATTATCCATTAGATACGACTGTAATGAATTTCAAAGCTCCAGAACACGCATATTCCCTTAATGATTTTAATAATGATTTAATTTCAGGATTACAAAATATAGAAGACCAATCAACATTCCTATCTGGAGGAAGAAGCCTATTAACAAAGGGACAACAAAGTGCTTTATCAACAATAGCAGCAGATTTAGAAAATCAAGCATTAAAAAAATCTAATCCACAAGAAGCTGCGATATATAGTCAGGGTAAAAGAATAGAAGATTTAAGAAATAATTTAAATCCTAATAATCCATCTCAAGTTCAAGGACTTAATAGAGAAATAGAATTATATAATGCACTTATAGATAAGACAAGTGCAGATTATGCAAAGTTACCTTTTATTGAACAAGTAGGAAGAAGAGTTGCTGAAAATATAATAAGATTACCTAGCAGTGTGGCTTCACAATTAACACACCCATTAAGTTCCACTGTTCAATTTTTGGAATCTGCTCCTAAGACTTTACTAGATGCTGCAAGTGGAAATCCACAAGCAATAGCCGACGCAGGAACTATATTAGCCTTAGCTTTAGTTGGGAAAGGTTTTGAAAAAGGCGGAGTGGAAACAAAAGCAGGAATAAGAGAGGCAGCAAGAAGTATAGAACCTGAAAGTGTATCGACTTATGTTACTCCAAATGAATTAGCAAGGATTACAAGACAAGTAGCAGAAAATAACGGTATAACTGTTTCACAGGCCAGAGCAGTAGTAAGCGATGGAACTATTAGCGTAATTAAATTAAAAGATGGGCGTTCATTCGTTACTTTTGTAAATAGAAAATTAGGAACAGAAAATGCTTTGCCTAATGCCGTAAAAGGTGCAGTTCAAATATATGGTTTTGAGAAGGCTGGAGAAGGCAAGATAATTGGAAGAGGAGTAGAACAAGCTACATCAGAAGGATATAAAGCATATACTAAAAACTTTGTATTTGATAGTAAAACTGATTTAGGTAGAGCAGTAGAAATATTAGAACAAGGCAAACAAATAGGTTCTAGAGGAACACAATTAAGAGGGTTATCTGCAACTGAATCATTAGCAAAAATATATGCAGAAAAAGAATTGTCAAGACAAGAAAGCACTTTAATAAGAAATCTACAAGCAAAATTTGATAAAGGTCTTTCAGTTGGATTAAATGAGTTAAAGAATACAATAAATATAGATAGGAGATTAAATGGATTAGAACCTTTTACAGATAAAGAGTTCAAAGCAGCTACGCAAGGGATAACAACGACAACTTCAACAGCCACATTATTAGAAAGATTAAGAGTGTCACAGCAATTAAAGAATATTCTAGGCAGAGGAGAATTAGAAATAAGAAATGGACAAATAAGAATAAATGGTAATATAGAAAGAGCGAATTTAGAAAAAGGTATAACTTCAAGACAAACAGTAGAACAAAGAAGCCAATCTTTCGGGCGTTCTGTCAGTAGAGTTGAACCAAGTGAAGTAGTTAAAGCAGTTAGAAAAAGAGAGGGCGGTTTATCAGTAAAACAATTAGAGAAAAACATAAATAAAGTTAATGCGGAAAATGCTAGACCAGTTACAACTAAACTAAAAGCTCCAGATTCAATATTAGGATTAAAGGCTAAAATACAAGCTCATCCTCTAACAGGAACAATAGTCAGAGCATTAACAAAAGCTCCAGAAAAAGTAGTCAAGCCAAGAGTTAAAGAGTTTCCAATCTATTTAGGAAGTAAAAGTGTAGCTCCTATAAGCCTATATGCTGGAAAAGGAACTTACGAAAGAACAAGTGAAACTGTTTCAAGATTACCTAGTAAAATAGGTAGAGTTGTAGAGCCTACACTTAATGCTCCAAGTGTTAAAGTAAATATTGCATCAGGTAGAGCTTCTAATTTAGGAATAAAACCAAATCTAAATGTAAAAGTAACTTCAGAATTTAAAAACCTTACAGAAACAGGAAGGAAGAATATAGAGGCAGTAAGACCTAAGATTGAACAAACTCAAAAGACACAACAAGTTCAAGGGTTTAATCTTCAACAAGTTCAACAGAATAAATTAGATTTAAAGACACAACAAGTTCAAGGGTTTAATCTTCAACAAGTTCAACAGAATAAATTAGATTTAAAGACACAACAAAAAACAGAGTTAAGAACTAATTTAAGAATAAGAAATCCAGAACCAACAATAACTAAAATACCTAAGACTTCGGAAGAACAATTCTCAAAGCATAAGCCTAGAAAAGAATTTAGTAAAAGAATATCTACTGGCTTCGCCCCATTGGTTAAAGAAAAAGGTAAATTCGTAAGAATATCAAATATATCTTATAAAACTCCAGAAGAAGCATTAGGAGCAGGAGAAGAAAAAGCATTCACAGATTTAACTCGTTCAGTAACATTAATAAAAACAAGAGGAGAAAGGACAATAAGTTCAACAAGAGAGAGAGCAGCATTTAATTTATTGACTCCTAAATTCAGACCTTCTAAACAATATGGAGCAAAAGTATTAGTTCAAAAGAATGCTTTATCAACAAAGAGTGAAATAAGTCAAATACAAGAAGCTAGACTTAAATCTGGAAACAAATCATTTAAGAAAATAGAAAGCCCATTTAAACGTGCAGGAGCGAAACCTATAAGGAGTATATTCTAATGGCAGTTCCAGACATAGTAAAAAAGATATTCCTATCTCCAGTATTGTATATAGTAATAATAATATTGTTTTCTTTAATACAACCAATGAAAGATTTAACTGACACACCAAGAGCAGCAATGAATTGTCCTAACACACCTAATTTTAATCAGGCTAATTGGAGTAATTTATCAGCAAACGACCACACTAATTATTCAACTGGTTGCTATGCTCTTAATTGGGATATGTTGGCTTTTGTAGGCGGATTGATTCTATTAGCATTATGGGGATGGTTCAAATGAGATATAAAATATTATTGATTCCATTAGCTTTTATTTTAGTATTTAGTTTAGTTTATTCTGTAAGTGCTTTACAACCAATAGGGGACTATAATTATTGGAATAATAAAAGTTTTGGAGCTACTTTTTTAGATGGCTCTGTTAGCAATTCTGCTTTAGCTTCACACTATACTTCTAGTTATGGAAGTGCAAGTAATGGAGCTTTAAATTGGACTTCTAGAAATTCTACGAATGCAGTCTCTTATATAGCAATTCATCCTAATCTTTATACTTTAACAACAGGCGGTGGTGGATACATTGGAGCTATATCTCTCTATGTATGTAATTCTGCAGGCACTTGTAACAATTACCCAATAATGAACGCAACTCAAACAATTCCTTATTCTTGTGGTTCAACTACTTCAACATTAAGTTATAATTCTTTAGCAATAGCAGGTGTTTCAGTTCCAGCAGGAGGTAATGGACAATGGTATGCAGTAGTCACACATACAATGCAACAAGGATGTAGCGGACAACCAAGCTTTACAGAAGATATAGGCTATAATATGACTGAAGCATATATTTCAACAGCAGGAGGAGTATTTGTATCTAATATAGTTCCTACTAGTCCAAATGTATCAGCAATAAGCTTAAATATATTAAATGGAAGTCATATCAATTCTTTAAATTCTAGTATTGATGTTATAAATTTAAATTTAACTACTATTCCATTGAATGCTTCTGCAACTTGTTCTTTTACTTCTTCTTGGAATATAACTTCTACACCAGCATCTTGTAATTCTATGACTACTGTTATAGTTCCTAATATTTTTGGATTACAATCAATAAATGCAACTGCACAAGATGCGTCAGGAAACATAGTATCAAATCAAAGCACATTTTGGATAGATAGAGCAATTTATAATTCTCAAGGATTATATGAAACACAAAATCAAACTTATTCTTTAGAAATATGGAACGAATCAGTAGCTCCAACAAATTATAATTTTACATTAAATGGAATGACTTATATTCCTTCATTAATTAGTATGGGTAATAGTAAATATGCCTTAAATTATACTACTGACCTTCCAGTTGGTGTGAATCCAGTATATTTTAATTGGGCTTATCAAGACTCAGCACAAAGAATGACGAGCAATTTAAATCAAAGTGTAAATTCAATATCTTTAGCTTATTGTACTTCTGGAAATAATAATTATCTTAATTTTACTTTCAAAAATGAAACAACCTTATCTCCTTATGTTACATCTACATTAGTTGGAAACTTTAATTATTGGTTAGGTTCAGGTTCACAAATAAAGACTTTAAGTTATTCAAGTGCTGCAGAGAATACTTCATATAGCTTTTGCTTCACTCCAACTTGGCCTACTCTTTATATTAACGGAACAATAACTTATGGAAATTCATATAGTATAACAAGAAATTATAATTTAATATCAACGGTACTAACAAATTCAACTACATATCAAACATTATATTTATTGCCAACAATGTTAGGAGTTTATGCAAGATTCGTAACTTTAACAGGAGCAGGAGGAGTTTTAAGCGGAGTAAATGCAGTAGTAACAAGAATATTAAATGGGAATACAATAAGTATTGGACAAGGAACAAGTGATAGTTCAGGTTTATTCGCAATATTCGTAGACCCTACAGCATCATACAATTTCATATTCTCAAAATCTGGATATACAACAAACACTTTCTCATTGATTCCTAATACCAATCAAAACTATAATGTATATATGGGTTCACAGAGTGCAAGTACACAAGTAGTGAATGGTTCTACAATAGGAAATAATCTATCAATAGATATAACTCCTTATAATTCTTCATTGTCGAATAATACAATTTATACATTCGGATTCAATGTGACAGGATTAAATATTATTTCAATATCAGAGAATATAACAAACTCAACAGGTCAACAGTTAGGTTATGTAAATGGAACAAATGGATATATTTCTATAAGTATAAACACATTAAACAATTCATTTCTATCAGGAACATATATAGTACAAACTCCAACAGAATCTTATACTTATACGCATACATGGTTAGTCTCAAATTATTATGTAGGCACTTATTCATTATATACTCTGATGACAAGCTGGAATCAATATGGATTCAAGTATGATTATTTCAGAATAATATTTATGCTCTTAGTCTTAATGGGTTCAATAGGTGGATTAAGTAAATTAGAGATAACAGACACAACAGAATCAAAAATATGGACAGGTGTATTTATAGTTTGGATATTCTCTTATGTTGGATGGCTATCAATTCCAAGTCTAATAAGCAGTCCAAACTCTCCATTATATAATATATCTCAATATGCAAGTCAATATGCAATAGCTATATTAGCAAGTGTATTTAGCTTAATCGCAATAAAAGAGGTAATAACATAATGGGAAGACTACAGACATATTTAGGCATCTTGGTAATGTTCGATTTATTATTTGTAATGACAGGACAATTATGCACATCAACGGCTTCATGTTCAACAACAAGTATAATATTCTCAATGGTCATGAATCCATCGCTGTCTAATCTTAGTAATTGGTTCACTCAATTAATCGGTAATGCGTCAGCTTTAATCGCAGGTGTAGCAAGTATAGGGGCATTAGGATTATTGATTTCTAGACTTACGCAAGGTGGAATATCAGCACAAAGTTTATTCTTAGGACTAACTAACGATTCAATATTATTCGCAGCCACAGGAATAGCACTAAGCCTTATAGTTGGAGACTTTGTAGCAATATTCATTTATCTATCTTCATTTAGTTTGATAGCAGCATTGTTACTAATGTCCCCAATGTGTCTATTGTATGTATTTACTGTACTCGAATGGGTAAGAGGCCTCCCATGAGTAATATGCTATGTAATGTTTTAGATTTAAGATGTGTATTAGTTAGTGAACTTATAGGAAGTCCAACGTTAACCGTTTTACTTTTAGGAGCTTTATTCTTTATGTTTTGTTCATTAAAGAGAGTAGGAATAAAAACAACACTATGGTTATCAGTTGTATTTTTCCCAGTAGTGACTTACTACATAGCAGGAAGCAGCGCAGGATTAGCTTTCATAACCGCAATAGTCGCAATAGTAGCAGCTTTGTTACATGGAAGAATAATTGGAAACAGATAAAAAACATGAACTTATAAAGGTAACTATATTATAAGAAACATGGCGAGTAAATTAGACGGACTAAAACCAATAATACTAATATTTCTAGTTGCTATAATCGGAGTTACATTTATAGTCGCAAATGATAATTCTCTCTCTCCTTCAATAAATTCACAGCCAATATATAATGAATCAGTTAATTTCGCTTCTGCTCGTATTGCTTCTAATTTCTCAGTCAACGAAAGTAAAGTATTCACAGTTACCTACTCCCCAGTAACAACAAGTAATCTATCTCTAGTATCACTAACTATGACTAATCAATCAGGAACAGCAGCAGTTCTTAATACGGATTATAAAGTCAATTTAACCAATGGACAAATAACATTCTTGAACTCTTCATTATGGCAAGTTCCAGAATCAACAAATACTTCATTGATAAACTATAATTACTATTCAGGTAGTTATGTTAAAGATACTGCGTCAAGGTCAATATTCAGTCTAATAGACTTTATGTCAGCCATAGGAGTATTGCTTGTAGTGGTTGGTTATCTTTACAGAAATAAGATATGGGAATACCTAACGAGGTAATTCCTAATGGTAACTAATCCTTTTACAAAGAAATATATTAAAGGAGTATTCTCTAATATTCCAGCTTCAATGGAAAGAAGGAGACAGGAATATAAGGAAGAAAAGAGATTAGATTTTTTAGAATCAAAACAGAATCAAAAGTATTCATTAAAGAGTTTTAATCAGGCACAAATAGATGAAGCTAGAGAATATCAAAAGCAAAAAGCCAGAGAAGTGATAGATTCTGATGCTCCTTTATCTCATAAGATAAAAGCAATAAATGAATTGCATAAGGAACATAGACCTAAATTAAATCCAGTAATACAGGAAATATCAGACAGAGCTTATATAAATCGATTCAATAAAGATAAAAGATTAGAAAGAAATGAAATGTTAAAAAGAGTTCTTGACGAGGATAAATTAAGAAAGCAAAGAGAAAGATTTAATAGAATGCAGGAAGTGAGTGAAAGAAAAGCTATGCAAGATACAAAAAGGAAAGCTGAAATGTTTATGCGTCAAACAAAAATGGATTTAATGGGGGTCAAATAATGGTAGGACATTTATATAAAGGCGGAGCTAAGAGAGGGCAGTTGAGAAAGTTCGAAAACAGATATGGAAAAGAAAAAGGTAAGAGAATATATGGTGCTGTCGTCGGGAAAGTTAGAAGGGAGAGAGGTTATTAATGCCACTTAAATTAGAACGTAAATTTGAGAAAGAATATATGAAAAAAGGATATACGAAGAAAGAGGCAGATATAATATTTTTCAAAACCCAGAATAAACTTAAAGGAAGGTCAAAAAAATGAGTGCATCAGATGAAATATTAAGCATTGCTCCAGTTGTCTTAACTGCAAGTGTATTAAGTCATTTAGAAAAAGGTTGCGTTAAATCTTGTAAGGAACAGACTAAAAAACTGGAAGTCAAACCACATAAGTTTGAGAGGAAATAAAATGATTAAGATAAATAAGGAATGTAAAATAATTCCGTCAGAATTAAAGTTAGGAAGAAGGATAGAAATGGAACACACTAATTCTAAAAGGACAGCTGAGAGAATAGCAAAGCAACATTTATGTGAATTTCCTAATTATTATTCTAAAGGATTAATTCCAATGGAAAAGAAACTTAAAAAGATATAAATACTATTCTCAATTACAATAACAGTGAAATTAAATTTGGGTTCAGGATATGATTATAGAAAAGGATGGGTTAATGTAGAACAAATTAAATCAATAAAAGCTGACGTGAGGCATAATTTAGATATTTATCCTTATCCTTTCAAAGATGATTCAATAGAAGAAATAAGGTTAAGTAATATCCTAGAACACCTTTCAGAGCCTATTAGAGCCTTACAGGAGTGTGTTCGCATAGCAAGTAATGATTGTATATTAACCTTGATAGTTCCACACGCTAGAGGTTCTTCCGCTTTTGGAGATTTGCAGCATAAGAATTTCTTTACAGATAAGACGTTTACTCCTTTATTATTAGAGGAATATGGGCTAACTGAATTAAAACTGGAATCTATTAAATTTATTTCTTCGGGAAACATTAATCATTGGAAAAACTATGTCCCTTTCCGTCGTCAATTAAGTTTATTTATCTCTGGACTTTATGATGAAATTGAATTTATATTTAAAATTAAAAAATAGTTTCAGGCAACGCCAATAAATGTAGCGTTGACCGAAAAGCCAATAGAAGGATAAAAATAAATGGAAAATGAACTAAAACCCCAAATTGAAGGAAAGAGAAAGGAGGAAGTGTCACAAAAACAATGAATAATATAAATCCTCCAAAACCTTATATACATTTTAGCATACCTAAAAGTATGACTCTTATAATCGGGATGAAGTATAAAGATGGAGTCATTTTAATCGGGGATAGAAAAGTTGTTGAAGGAGCAAAATTCCGTTGGGAAGATAAGATATTTACTCCATTCACAGATTTAGATTCTACTTATATCAAAGATACGGGATTCACAAAGAATATAGCGATAGCAGGTAGTGGATGGACAGACTTAATTCATCAGTTTGCAGAACGTATTTCTGGTCTAGCTCGTGGAAGAATAGAAGACTGTAAGAATCTTAATAGAAAGGATTTACTTGTTGCAGGGATAAATCCTGAAGATGTAGCTAAAGGGATAATAAAAAGGAATCCTCAATATCAGTATAAAATGTTTCAAGGTACATTCATAGGTTTTATGGACGATTGCGCAACAAATGTGAAACAATTAATAGAGCAAATACAAGGATATTTAGGAAAATATAATCAAGATAATCTGGCAATTATGGTTGGGGCTTATACAGATAAGCCATTTCTTGCAACAGCTATGTTTAGTGGTTTCATACAGGAACATATTAAGGGATATGCCTCAATTGGTAGCGGTACTACTTATGCTCAGCATTTCTTGGATATTAACTATAAAGAAAATATGTCGCTTGAAGAATGTATCAAATTAGCGGTATTTGCGATAAAATATTGTGAGAAATTCCAACTAGGAGAGAATGGGATAGGGCTCAAAGAAGGAACATTACCTCAAATAGTAACAATTACGAAAGATGGTTGTACTGAAATTAAATTAGATGCGACGCAAATAAAGAAATACTTAGATGAAGCTGGAAAAAAGATTAATTCAATAGAGACCCATCTGAAAATCTAACCCTTCTTATCAATCATCTTTCTTATAGCATCACTTATGACCTCTGCACGACTTCTATAGCCCTTTCCGCTATGTTTGATATATTCATCTACCATAGTAATAAGGTCTTCATGTAAGCTAATATGTTGATATTTGGCTCTTGCCATTTTTTACACCTCACTGGTACTCCATATGTGAGGCAAACCTTTTTAAGTTCATTTTGACCCACAGGTAGAACATGGATAAGAAGCGTTTGATTAATGCAAAAAGGGATTATAAATATTTATTATTAGGAACTTTAATATTTGAAGCAATAGGACTTATTTTTCAATTTATCTTTCATAAGTTTTACCCTTCGGCGGATTTATTTTCATTCAGTCAGGGCTTAGGATTCTTTGGGGCAATAGCTCTTGTTTCTTTTATTCTTGCAGTTGTAGGGATTATATTATTCTGTATAGGTATGGCATATTGGGCTTTCAAATTAAACTATCCTACATGGGGATTTTTTATTATAGCAGTATTCTTTATATTACATTGGTCACCAATATTAATTGCACTCTTATTCTATCTCGTAAAATTCCGTAAAGCCTAATTATTTCTTCTTTTCTTTAACATCTAATCCCCAAAATATACTTCTAGGAGCATTAATTGTTTTCCTAACATTACCAAACTCTCTCTTAAAAGTTCTTATCCCAGTATGACTTAATGGTTTGATTATTCCCTGATTATGTAATTTATCTAATCTAGGCCTTATTCCAGCAGCAGACATATTAACTTTTCTGGCTATCTCATTTCCAGTCATAGCGGACTTCCTATAAAAGAGATGTCTTATAATATCTTTATCTCGGCTATCAAGCCTTCTTGGGGGAAATTGTGTCATGAATAGGAATAATTTTCAATTCTTTTGTTTGGAGATTGATAAACCATTTTAATTTATCGCCTTTCTTAATATTTAATTCTTTATGAATATTTTGAGGAATCCTCGTTAGTAAAGCACGCCCATCAGAACTAACAGACGAAAATTCCTCAAGTGTAAAACTACTATCTACAATTTCTTCAAGCTCTTCTTTTGTTATCACCATACTATCTTAGAAGATTGTACTCCTTAAATATGTTCCTATATAAGTTAATTAAAAAGAGAAAGTACGCTTTAATTTAGTACGCAGAGCTAAAATAGAAAGGTTTAAATAATGTCTAATTTAACAAATAGTACGTTATAGAAATATAACGCCCATCAGGGAGACGGCAGGAGGAACAAATGCTCTCTCCCTTCATACTCATGGAATCACAAGAAAGACTACACTGGTTTCTAAACAAACCAAAAGACTGGCATATATACAATTTAGCCAAAACACAAGAGAAAAGATTATTCTATAAATTATTATACGAACTCTGTCAAATTATTCCAGAACCTAAACATATTAATGGAAGACCGCCAATTAAAGTAAGAGACCTAGTATTCTGTTCAGGATTAAAATTATATTCCAACTATTCAGCCAGAAAGATAAGTTCAGATTTGCATACAGCAGAATTAGCAGGGTACATAGACAAAGCTCCACACTATAATACATTAAATGACTTCTTAGCCTCAGAAGTGGCCTATGATATACTTTCTAAGCTATTAACACTATCAGCTATGCCTCTAGCTAATCTAGAAGACCAATTCAGTATAGACTCATCTGGATTCTCTACATATCAATTTGATAGGTGGGTTAAGGCTAGATTTGATAAACAATATGAACAGAAAAGAAAGAACTTCATTAAAGGACATATTTGTATAGGAACTAGAACCCATATAATCTGCACTTGTGAAATAACTCAAGGTTATGCGAGTGATATTAGGATAGCTCCTTATTTATTGACCAAATTAAAAGATAATTTTGAACCTAAAGAGATTTCAATGGATAGAGCCTATTCAAGCCGTAGAATACATCAGTTAGTAGAAAGTCTAGGAGCTATACCATTTATTCCATTTAAATCACATACTAATCCCAATTCAGAATCTCCTCAGATTTGGAAGACTATGTATAAATATTTTAAAACACATCAAAATGAGTTCCTAACTAAATATCATAGAAGAAGTAATGTAGAATCAGTATTCTCTATGATTAAAACTAAACTCGGAGCTTATTTGAGAACCAAGACATTCATAAGCCAAAGGAATGAATTAATGATGAAATTTATTTGTCATAATATCTGCTGTTTAGTTAATGAGACTTTTAGAAATGAAATACATATTAATTTTAAGGAAATAATTAAAAAATATATTGAACCTAATCCTATGAAATTCTTGACTCCCGACGAATTAGCGAGACATCCCAACACTGGAAAGATTAAATTTGTGTGAGCTTTTAGTTCAAGATATTTTTGTGTTACCCCTTTTTCGGGCAACGCCAATAAATGTTATTATTCTTAAATGACACAATAGATAAAAAGATAAAAAGATACATTTAAATACTTATTATATTTAGGTAGGATATGAAAAACACAAACCAGACAGCTGGAAAGACAGCAACCGAGAGCATCGGAGTAACAGAAATGCAAAAGGACAACAGCTTTGTTCTTAGAGACGAAGGCAATAAATATAAGAGCCAAATCTGGGGAGAAAAACATGAAAATGGAGATATAAGTCTTTTTGGCTTTGATGAACCATTTGATAAGGTAAGTAAGATGATTTACCTAAAGAAAGAAGAATTAGAAGCCTTAACAAAAATATTAAAGGAGGCAGAGAACTAAAATGGTCGATTATTCAAAATTAAAAAAGGGTCAGAAATTCATTCGGTTTGGAGAGATGTATGAGCTTCTAACTAAACCAAAGTATGAATCTGATAGCACTTCAGGATTATTTTATGCAGATGTAAGATGTTTAGATGACAACGAAATAATACGACATTTTATGATTTGTAGAACAGATATTGAATGGTTGGAGGTGTCTAATACTCATTAATTTGAGAGGAGGGGAGAACGAAATCTGCAAAGGTTTGTGTTTTTCCTCTCCCCTTCTAATGAGATAATATTCACATGAATAAACAAATAGAGGTCAGGAACGCAAACGCTAAAGGCGAAGAAGATGCACAACACTCCCTAACTATTAGAGATGCTATAGACTGGTGGGAAAATGAGATTGATTCTGAAAAGAGAGATGAATGTTTTAATAAATATTTAGGGAAAAATAAGTCTTGGTCTGATATTGGAGAAAATAATGAAGAAGGAATAGCAAAGAGACACGCATGGCTTTTAAATGTTTATTCTCAAGAGGTTTCCCAATGACACTAGAACAATATACTTCAAATGAAATAAATAAAGAAATACAATTAGATGTTTCTGAATCAATGTCATATATTCTAGCTAGACAAAGACATAAGGAGAATAAAATAATATGAAAAAGCAATCATTAAAGAATGTAAAAGTATTCAAAGAAGATTGGAAGAAATTTATGATTCTATGTATGGAGAATGAAGATAGAACCCAACCCGAGATGTTTAAAGAAATATTGGAGGAATTTAGAATAAAATGAACGAAGTTAAATATTTTGAAGTAGAATCTGGCCACGCAGCAGAAGTATTAATAAATCAATTTTCAAATAAAGAAAAAGTATTTGCTACTCAATTAATTCCAATAGTCAAAGACGGAAACACAATAGGCATAGGTGTATTTGTTTGGTTTAATAAAGAATCTAACGAATCAGAATTTAATTCAAATATAATAGGAGATTACGAACAAGCAAAAATAGATAAAATAACAAGACAAGAATCAAATGCAAAAAAGCCAGTTAAGATGGCTTCCCAAAAACAATTAGATTATATGGTTAAATTAGGATATAAGGGTTCATTGGAAAATATAACTGCAAAGAATGCTTTTAATATAATTCAAGGATTTACAAAGGAGAAGAGATGACATACACAATAATATCAAATAATAGAATAGCAATTCCTCATGTATATATCTGTAGAATAGAGAGAGCAATAGTTAAAACAGAACACGCTATTTATTCCGCCCATGAAGCTGGTAATACACAACACGAAAATGAATTATCTTTAGAAAGAGATTTATTATTGCGTGAATGGTTTAATCGAACTGGACATTTCTTTTATAGTCAGGGAAATAGATTAATGGAAGCCGACTATTGCCCGATAGAAATGGGACAGGGAGGGAATCGGAAAGAGTTGTCGGATAAAGAAACTCCCACGAAGATTTCTTCCCACCCTGACGTTTATAATGCTGGAGGGCGACAATGAACTCAATAATTTCAAAACTAAACGCAGAACTTGAGAAATATAATAAAGGTTGTGGAAAAGTCTTAAAAACCATAAAGATGGGTGAAGCATGGGAAGATACAAATATTAAATGCGGAGAGATAATTGGTAAAGAAAAACATATATGTCTCTCCTGTCAAGCAGGTAAAAATGCAACAGAAAAAGCTATTGAGATAGTGACGGCAGGGATAAAAGAGACTAAAGATAAAATCGATTTAAAGATTAGTTGGGCTGAATGCCACGCAACTACTCAATCTCCATCTGAATATTTTGATAATCTCAGAGAAGATGTTGCAGATGTATTAAAAGAAACGCTTGGGAAGGTGGAAGGATGAGAGATATAGAATGTCCTTACTGCGGAGCTGAATGGGATTGGGGGGGTGACCCACTCGACCAAGACGAGGAAGTCGAAGAAGAATGTGAAGAATGCGGCAAAAGCTTCATGGTTACTTGTAATTACTCTGTAAGTTACGATTGTAATAAAGCGGATTGTTTAAATGGAGCAGAACATGATTGGAGACCTATTGTTGGTATTCCTAAAGAATATTTTGAAAATAAAAGACGCTGTTCTATGTGTGGTAAAGAAATAACGCTCGGAACAACCGAAACGAAGGATAATATTTCAATGATGAAAGGAGGTGTCTCATGAAAACAAAAACAATGAAACTAAAAATAATAAAAGTAGATAATTACGAAGATGCAGTTAAGAAGTGTCCGAAAGGATACAGAATGTTAAGAGACTGGGAATTATTAAAAGAAGCAAGAGAAAATAAGAAAAGCCCATTAAGATATAATGGTAATTATAGATTCTTTTATGCTTTGAAAGAAGGAAAATATTATACTGGCTTGCTTTCCTACTGGTACGGTGACGGCAGGTTGGGCGTCGTTGGCAGCAGCTGGTGCGGCAGGGGCGGCTATGCTTTTGGGGTATATGTTAAAAAGAGGAATAAAAAATGATACCAACAATTAAACAAAAGATAGCCGAACTTGAAGAAGAAGAGAAAGAATTATTATTATGGTTTGATATGTATAATGAGAATCACTTATTGTTTAATTTAAAGAAACTTATGTTAGAGAAATGTCAAGCAAAACTAGCCGTATGGAAAGAAGCCCTTAAACTCGCCAAAAATACCGAGAACAGAATTAATAAACTAATTGATTATAATGAACTATCAATTATGACTACTCGTGACAATGCAGAAGGTAATAAAAGAATCTTAGGATTATGTACAGAAATAAGGAATAGAGAAAAATCAATAAAAGAAGCCTTTGGAGGACAAACATGAAAAATAAGAATAATGTTTTAACTTTTTTGATTTTTTTAGTCTTTTTAACTTTGTTTAGTTTATTGGTTTATATAATGATTGAAACCTCTTGGTCAGATAAACCTCCGCAAATACCTAAAGAATGTTTCAGCAATTATCCATTCAATACTACAGAATCAGGACAAAGTATATATCATTTTTTTTGGTCTAATAAATGTTGCTCTAGTGCTTTATACTCAGAAGAATATAATTCATGTTGGGAGGTCTCAAAATGACACTAGAAACATATATACAAACATTAGAGAATAGAATAGAAAACAATTATAGTTCCTTATCTGAAATAAGAAAGCAAGGACACGAAGCCGAAGTAAAATTATATTTAAAAATCTGGGAAGATATGGATAAATATTATGAATTGTCTGGAACGAGGTATATACTTAAAGAAAATAGGGGCGCGGAGACACGAAGATGATAAAAGCACATACCTTAGCGATGTCTATTTTTCTAGTCTCACTTCTAGTAGGATTAATTAATGAAGCATTTATTTATTCTTCAAAACCATTGGAATGGTTCTGTTTAGGTTCGGGCTTGGCGTCTTTTTGTATTGTATGGTTAATAGAAAAGGAAGAAAAGAAGAGAAAGATTCCAAAGGTAAAATTAATAATTAAGAAAAGCGATTATAAAAGAGGTTCTAAGAGATGAAAGATATTTTTTCTTCGACGCATGAATTGTGTAAAGAACTAAAAGAATATCCAGAAGAACTTAACTGGTTTGTAGATGAGTTTCAAAAGACTATAAAGAAGTTAAAACAAAAAGAGGTAGGCATTCCTCCCAAATCTAATTAATATGAACTCAATACTTTCAAAACTAAACGCCCAACTTGAGAAATATAATAATGGTTGCGGGATTTGTAAATTGAATCCTAATAATGGAACAGAAAAGATATTATGCGGGAGAGATGATGAATTATGCTTTGAATGTCAAGCAGGTAAAAGTGCAACAGAAAGAGCTATTGAGATAGTGAAGGCAGGGATAAAAGAGTTCAGAGAGGATATTAAGAAAGATATGTTTTTGATGGAAGACGCAAGAGATATTTTGATTAATCTAAAAGAGCAAGGAGTAGGAATAGGAGATTGCGAGAATATCTTTGATAAAAGAGTTAAAGAATTAAAAGAAACGCTTGGGAAGATTGAACCTGAGAAGGAAAACCCTGAAGGAGCGCAGGGATGAAAGATAAGAACCTAGTAAATATCTATGATATGGCTTTATTTTTATCTGAACTATTTATAGTATCACTAATAACTAAACTTACAGACTTTTGGGGATTCCCAATAGTGTTTGGTTTATTCTCATTGATATGGTGGATTGGATATTTAGTAAGAAAGCATTATGTTCTACCTGAACTAAAGAATAAGAAGCGAACACAAGCATCCTTGGACGTGCGAGAGGAGACGAAATAATATGGATAAAGATATTTTTTCTTCGACGCATGAATTGTGTGAAGAACTAAAAGAATATCCAGAAGATGATGTATTAAGAGCAGAGGCAGAAGGAAGAAAAGAAGTATTTTTGGCTTGGAAAGAGTATGAACCTAGAAAATTCATAGGTAGTATTACAGGTGTTGTGTTTGATAGCCCAATATATGAAAAGATAGACGCAGCAATTAAGGAAATTCAAGAGGCATTAAAATGAAAATATACTTTGATAAGTTATTGAAAATAAATATCGGACATAATGTCTTAGATTCAACAGATTTAGAAAATATAATTAAATGTGAACTTATGAGAATGTATAGAAGAAAATATCCTAATACTCCAATCTATTCAGAATTTTACCCAGAGCAAGAAAACTTGTTTCTAGATATATTTGTAGATTTTGAAACTCCCTTAATTATAGAAATCCAGAAAGAAATTAATAATGAATGGAAAAATAAGATTAAAAAGAATTACCCCTTTGAAGATTTAATTATAGTTCCAGTTAAAAAAGTAGAATCTGATTGGTTAGGCCAAATAAAGACAGATGAATTAATTAATAAAATATATAATCCTGTAGAATCTTTAAGGAAAGTATTAGGAGAATATTTAGTATGAAAGGAACAACCTTGTTTTATATTATATTTTTCTTTGTAGCTGCTTATTTTGCGTGGTTTACGGACTATCTAGATTTTATGTATTATTTTATTTCTACTCCAAAACACATTTTCTTTACATTTGCTGGGCTAATTATAATTCTATCTGTATTAGCCTATCTTTGGGAGAATTCAGATTAATGGAATCTAAATATACAGCAAGATTAATAGCAGCAGCAACATTCTTATTTGTAGCTTTTCAAATGATAGAACCTTATTCTAAAACAAATAATTTTATTTATATAACCATTGGAATAGTTATGAGTGCTTTATCTTTAGCAATTTTACAGGAGAAACATGGAATCTAAATTAATATCAATAGAAGAAATGCACGAACTAACAGGATTCGGAAGACCTATATTTAGTTTTTCAGATTTAATGGGGGCAGGAGAAAGTCAGTATTCGAATCTACAAGCCCCTCTCCCTTTAAGCTCCCCTAATGATAATGTAACTACTAATAAAGAGTTAATAAATGTTTGTATTAAAGCGAACTCAAAGGAGATTAAGAAATGAATAAAAAATTACCTAATAAATTAAAGAAGATATGGGAAAAAGCACATTTAGAATTTGATAGGGATATATACTCAAAAGTAAGAAAAAATAATCTAATAGGCTCTAATAGTCTAAGAGAGGCATCATGATGAAGAAGCTCTGCCCGAAATGTCGTAGAAATTTATATCTCAATCAGGATACTAAAACATGGGAACATTCCCCAGTTCAAAAGAATTATATAAGAGGGCTTCATTCTTGTAATTATATACTTAAAAGTTTCATCCCCAAATAGTTAAAACAATAATTTAAATAGATAATCAAATTTCATATTCACAATGGAAACAAAAAAGAATCACAATCAGCATAATGCGGCAGAAGCTGCACCGAAAGGGCGGATTGAACAAGGCGTGAAAGGAGGTGTAAAAAATGGGATTTGAATTAGTAATAAAAGGAAGCCACAATCAAGGGCTAAATGGTTTACAGATTTCAGTTGCTAAGACGACTTACTCTCTAAGCATAGAAGCAGGGAAGTTTCTGAATAAGAAATTTGTTGAGGTCTATCTTAATAGGGAAGAGAATCTTGTAGGTCTAAAGCCAAGTTCAGATGGAATAAGGGGATTTAAAGTAACTTTTAATACAAGTGATAAAAGTAATGAACGAAAGAGATTTACTGGCACTGCATTAAAAATGATTCCTCTTGGCATCTATGACATGGAAATACAAGACGATATGCTTGTTTTCAAAGTTCCAGAAATAGCATCAAGATGAGTGAAGAAGTAAAACTATATTGGGATATTGACAAACAAGAATTCGAATCTATAATGTCTAGACTTAATCAGGCATCAATAGATTCGGATGTTAATGACGAAAATAGAAAAGATTTTCTCCAAATGAACAACAATTTTCCAGTAGATGAAATGTATCTGGAAGATGGTAGCGACACAATATTTGTAAGCTGCCCAACAACTAGAATATTTGGAAAAGATATGGGCTATATGTCATTGACTATTCCTCTGTCACAGGAACTAGCCATCGAAATTGTAGATAGATACATGAAGAAACTTGGAAAGCTAAAGACAGTCCTCGAAGCAACAAAATGAAATTACCTACAAAGAAAGAAATCGAAGTAGCATTAAAAGATGCAGTAGAATGCGAATGTTTAGAAAAGAAAGGTAATGGATATAGATACCATCCTTCTTTCAAAGGAAAGCTATTGTGCTTTAAAGGTTCAAAGAATGCATCGAAAGAAGAAGTATTACTTGATGTGCTTTATAGAAGCGGTTATTTCAAGAAGCCAAAGAGTGAAAGAGAAATTACTGTGATTGTGGGCTTATTAGCTTTATAGCCATCCTGATGAGCTGTAAACAGCGAAATCCCAACTTATTATTTTCTTTTGGGATAGATGGATAAGACAATGGAAAACAAAGAGGTAAAGAAGATAAAAATACTTAATCTTTATGCAGGCATAGGTGGAAATAGAAAGTTATGGGGGGGAGACATTATGGTTACTGCTATTGAGAATAATCCTAAGATTGCAGAAATATATAAAGAATTTTTCCCTCAAGATGAAGTTATTGTTACAGATGCACATCAATATCTATTAGACCATTACTCTGAATTTGATTTTATATGGTCTTCTCCTCCTTGTCCTACACATTCAAAGGCAAGATTCGCTAACTTAGTTCAAAATAAACCTATCTATCCAGAAATGTCTTTATATCAAGAGATTATATTCTTACAATATTATTTTAAAGGAAAATGGGTAGTTGAGAATGTAATTGGTTTCTATGAACCTCTAATTAAGCCTCAACAAGTAGGCAAACATTATTATTGGTGTAATTTTAATTTATCTAATTTACCTAAGATAGAACTAACCGGGAGAGGGATGAATAGCGATATAGAGAGTTTAGAAAATCATTATAAATTAAAAGGTTTTGACTTATCTAAATTTTCTGGGATAGATAAATTAAAGACTATAAGAAATTGCGTTGAACCAAAAGAAGCATTACATATATTCAATATGGCTTTCAAAGAACAACAAGGAGTATTATTATAATGAAAGAGGTTAAAAATTTAAGATGAAAGAAGTTAAAAGAAAACTTTATCTTGATATAGTAAATTCTATAAAAAAAGGTCTGAACCCTGCTAAAATATCAACACGCCTAAATATCTCAATACCAAATTTATCTTATTATTTATCGTCATTAAAAAGAGAAGGAGTAATTAAAAAAGTAGGCTATGGAGTATGGGAAGTTATCCCTTCTGGAGAAGTTAAAATATTAAGTCAAGACGGTAATTCTCAAGTTCAAAATGTTAGAGGCCACGCATTCATTTGGAAAATTAAACCAAACAAAAAATTTAATTGGCTAGAAATTCTTAAATTAAATAATATTAATTATGAATTAAAAGGATTACAAAGCACTCCAAGAATAATAATAGAAAGAAAGAAGATTTTATTAGGTAAAAATTATATAACTATATTTGAGCCTAAAGGAAATAACTTTTGGGGTATAAATACCATAGATTCAAAAAAGAACGCAATACAGAGCTTTCTTGTGACAATGGAAGGAATTTTTAAGATAACAGGAGAGTTTAAGTATAAATTCAAGGTAGCAAGACAACATTACGGATTTGTTAATAATTTAGAAGCAATACATTTCGAGCATAAAGGAAAGACTATTTTAATTAAGAATGAAAAGGGATATTGGTTTTCAATAGATTATTCTTCAAATATATATAAAGAAGCAGAAACTATAAGCGAAGAACAAGCAGACATTCACGGATTACAATATCAGAATTATATGAACTCACATGAGAGAACTAATTTTAAAGTTACTCCAGAATTTATTTTAGAAGCTCTGAATAAAGTAAAAGAAAACCAAAATATGTATGCAGAAAATATGGTTTCACACGTTGAAGCAATTAAGACTTTATCACAAGGTGTTAAGGATTTAGTTAAAGAAGTACAGGAATTAAGAAGAATTAATAATCTGGGAAATAGAGGTGATTCAGATTAAGTAATTACTGAAAAGCGGTTGGAAAAGATTCTTCAGCCAGTCTTTCCTCTCTTTGCCGTTTCATTAATTCCTTTATTTCCCAGATGAATAAAAAATGTATTTTATGTAAGAATTTATTTTATACTATATACGGAAAATCAGACATTTGTCCTA
>JAJYBA010000001.1 GCA_021779235.1 Bacillota bacterium | reverse complement strand
GGAGTTATGCCAACAAAAAAGAGGTATATATATTGATATGCACTATATAGAAACCACTAGAGTGGTAGTAAATTATGATTTGCCACTTAATGAAATAGTATATGACTTTTTTGATGCCTTGAAATCAAGAACCAAGGGCTATGCATCCTTTGACTATGAATTAAAGGGATATATCAGGACAAAGCTTGTAAAATTAGATATTTTACTTAATGGAGAAAAAGTTGATGCTCTTTCTATGATTGTTCCTGAGGAGACAGCTTCCCATAGAGGAAGAGTAATGACTGAAAAACTAAAAGAACATATACCAAGACAAATGTTTGAAATTCCAATACAGGCAGCTATAAACGCAAAGATAATAGCAAGAGAAACTGTAAAAGCAATGAGAAAAGATGTTTTGGCTAAATGTTATGGTGGGGATATTTCAAGAAAGAGAAAATTGTTAGAGAAACAAAAAGAAGGTAAAAAGAGAATGAGACAGGTTGGAAGTGTAGAAGTTCCACAAGAAGCATTTATGGCTATACTCAAGGTGGATTAAATAAAATAGTTGAGAGTTGAGAGTGATGGAAAACAATAACTTTCAATTCTCAACTTTTAATTCTTATAAATTAAGAAAGAAGGCTTAAACTATGAAAAATGTGGCGCTATATATACATATTCCTTTTTGCAGGCAGAAGTGTTTATATTGTGATTTTCCTTCTTTTGCTGGTAAAGAGGATTGTATGCTGGATTATGCCACAGCCTTAGCAAAAGAAATAGATAGTATAAAAGATAAAAAAATAAAAACTATATTTATAGGTGGGGGAACTCCCACCTATTTATCTTTAGAAGGCTGGGAAATAATAAGAAAAAGTATAAACAGACTAGAAGTCTGTGAGGACTTAGAGTTTACAGTAGAAGGAAATCCAGGAACTTTTACAAGAGAAAAATTAAATTTTTTAAAGAAGTTGGGAGTGAATAGGCTTAGTATTGGACTTCAAGCCTGGCAGGATTCGCTTCTAAAAGAACTAGGAAGAATCCATACTATTGAAGATTTTAAACAAAGCTTTAGACTCGCTAGAGAGTTAGGCTTTGAGAACATCAACGTAGATTTAATGTTTGGCTTACCGAATCAAACGCTTAAGCAATGGCTAGAGACCTTAGAGAATGTAACTGAGCTTAATCCGGAACATTTATCTTGCTATAGCTTAATAGTGGAAGAGGGAACAGGTTTTTATAAAAGATTTGAACAAGGAACATTGATGCTTCCGCATGAGGAATTAGAAAGAAGTATGTACGAGAAAACAATAGAATATTTAAGAAAAAAAGGATATATGCAATACGAAATTTCAAATTTTGCAAAAAATAACATGTCTTGCAAACACAATTTGGTATATTGGGATTTGAATGAATATATTGGGTGTGGAGCTGCCTCTCATTCATATAGTGACGGATTTAGGTATAGAAATGAAGAAAATGTAGAAAAATATATTGAAAAAATAAATGTTCAAGGCTCTGCAATAGTAGAAAAAAATAAGAATTCCTTTAAAGATGATATGGAAGAGTATATGTTTATGGGGCTTAGAAAAAACCTAGGTATAAGCAAAAGTGAATTTATGCAAAGATTTAGTAAAGATATTCATAGTGTTTATGGAGAAGTATTAAATAAATATATAAACACAGGATTCATGAAGGAAAGTACTACTAGTATTTTTTTAACTTATGAAGGTACTCAATTATCTAATGTAATAATGGCAGAATTTCTTCTATAGGAGTTTTAAAAACATTAACTAATCAGGATAAAAAATAGTTTGGTTCCAATACACTAACGATATTTCAACACCACAGATGATGATTTAATTCAAAGCAATGTAAATAAGAAAACGCTATAATTCTAGAAGAAATAGGGAGCTTTATTTTTCAATAAAGCTCCCTAGAAAATTAAAGAAAAACGTAGCATTTGAAATCTAAATTCGAATAATCAATATAAAATGGCTATATTGAAAAACAGAGGTTATTGACAAATACAATAGTAAATGATATTTTAAACATGTACTCGTTAGCACTCAATGGTAGTGAGTGCTAATAAAAGAGGTGATATTATGGAAATGGATGAAAGAAAAATTAAAATACTTCAGGCTATAGTTACAGATTATATAAATAATGGTGAGCCTGTAGGGTCCAGAACCATAGCCAAAAAGTATGATTTAGGTATTAGTTCAGCTACTATAAGAAATGAAATGTCAGACCTTGAAGAGATGGGATATATAGAACAACTACATACCTCATCTGGTAGAAAACCATCAGATAAGGGTTATCGGTTATATGTTGATAGACTTATGCAAATTACAAAATTATCTACTGAGGAACAATATATGATCAAAAACCAGCTTATTAATGCTGCTTTATATGAGGTTGATAAGATTGTTAAGCAAGCAACACAAATGCTTTCTGATCTAACAAATCTTACATCTATAGTTAAGGCACCTTCTGTTCAAAAGAGCTGTATAAAATACATTCAGCTAATAAATCTAGATGCGGGAAGTGTTTTGTTCGTAATTATTACTGACAGTGGTATCATCAAAAATAATGTTATTAAAATTAGTAAGCCTATTGGTAGTGCTGTCATAGAAAGACTAACCAATATACTTAATTTTAGATTAGGAAGGCTTACAATTGAACAAATAAATTTAGAAGTCATTAATAATTTAAAAAGTGATTTAGCTTCTTACCAAGAAATTTTTGACGGTATTATTCCAGCTTTATATGATAGTTTATCTGGTGTTGAAACTTCAGAAGTTTACATTCAGGGTGCTGCAAATATATTTAACTACCCAGAATATAACAACATTGATAAAGCTAGAGAATTCTTAGTTTTAGTAGACAATAAAGAGAGTATAAATAGTTTGCTAGGTGCTCAAGACATCACTGGTAATATTACAATCAAAATTGGTGGAGAAAATTTTGTTGAGTGTGCTAGAGAATGCAGTATTATAACTGCGGTTTATAGCGCATCTGGAATACCCCTAGGATCTATTGGTGTTATCGGACCAACAAGAATACCTTATGGGAAAGTTATATCTGTTTTAACTGAAATAGTTAAAGAATTAAATGACAATATAGCTCAAATTTATGATGATCATAGATAAAGTTTTAATTTAAAAGCTTTACTTTGAGTTTGAAATGGAGGAATGATTGAGTGCATACAAATAATGAAGAAATTTTAAAAGAAGAAAACACAACGATGGCAAAAGAGGATTCAAGTTCAACTGATGACATTAAAGTAGCTCAAAGCAATATAGAAGAAACTGAGGGTTTTGTAGAAGAAACTCCAGAAGAAGCTGAAATAGTAGAAGACGAAGAGTTTGAAGAACTTTTAGAAAGTGAAAAAGAGAAAGATATGAAGAAAAAAATGAAGAAACTAGAAGAAGAAAACAAGAAATTACAGAATGAGGTTAATGCCTTTAAAGATAAACTTTTAAGGACAACTGCTGAATATGAGAATTTTAGAAAAAGGACAGTAAAAGAGAAAGAGGGTATATATACTGATGCCTGTGAAGATGTCTTAAAGGAAGTTCTACCAGTATTAGATAACTTAGAAAGAGCACTTTCTGTTGAAGGCTCTGGAGAGGATCTAAGAATTGGTGTGGAGATGACAGTAAGACAATTCAATGATGCCTTTACTAAATTAGGAGTGGAACAATTAGCTTCTGAAGGTGAGTTTGACCCAAATCTTCATAATGCGGTAATGCATGTTCAAGATGAACAGTATGGAGTCAATGAAATAGTTGAAGTATTCCAAAAGGGATATAAAAGAGCAAATAAGGTATTAAGACATAGCATGGTTAAAGTTGCAAATTAATAATTCATATTATAAAAAAATATAAGAACCTTAACAGTGATAATTGTTATGGACTAAAAGGAATATAAGGAGGAAATAATAATGGGAAAAATTATAGGAATTGACTTAGGTACAACAAATTCATGTGTAGCAGTTATGGAGGGTGGAGAACCAGTAGTAATCTCTAACTCAGAAGGTGCAAGAACTACACCATCTGTAGTTTCATTTCAAGCTAATGGAGAAAGATTAGTAGGTCAAGTAGCTAAAAGACAAGCAATTACAAATCCAGATAAAACAATAATGTCAATAAAAAGAGAAATGGGTACTAATCATAAAGTTACTATTGATGGAAAAGATCATACACCACAAGAAATTTCAGCTATGGTTTTACAAAAAATCAAAGCCGATGCTGAGGCTTATTTAGGAGAAACAGTTACAGAAGCAGTAATAACTGTACCTGCATATTTCAATGATAGCCAAAGACAAGCAACAAAAGATGCTGGAAAAATAGCTGGACTTGAAGTTAAGAGAATTATCAATGAGCCAACAGCAGCAGCATTAGCTTATGGTTTAGACAAAATGGATACTAACCAAAAAATATTAGTATACGATTTAGGTGGCGGTACATTTGACGTATCTATATTAGAATTAGGTGATGGCTTATTCGAAGTTAAATCAACTAATGGAAATACTAAACTTGGCGGAGATGACTTTGACCAAAAGGTTATGAATCATATAGCTGATACGTTTAAAGCTGATAATGGAATAGATTTAAGAAATGATAAAATGGCACTTCAAAGATTAAAAGAAGCTGCTGAAAAGGCAAAGATTGAATTATCATCATCAATGCAAACAAATATTAATCTACCATTTATTACTGCAGATGCAACAGGTCCAAAGCATATAGATATGAATTTAACTAGAGCTAAATTTAATGAGTTAACTCATGATTTAGTTGATGCTACAATAGAGCCAATGAAAAAAGCACTTGCAGATGCAGGTTTATCACTTAATGAAATAGATAAAGTTGTACTTGTAGGTGGTTCAACAAGAACACCAGCAGTTCAAGAAGCTGTTAAAAACTTTACTGGAAAAGAGCCTTCAAAAGGGGTAAATCCAGATGAATGTGTTGCAGTAGGTGCAGCAATTCAAGCAGGAGTATTAACTGGAGAAGTTAAAGATGTTTTACTTCTTGACGTAACTCCATTAACGCTAGGAATTGAAACTTTAGGCGGAATAGCTACAGCCTTAATTGAAAGAAATACTACAATTCCTGCTAAAAAGAGTCAAGTATTCTCAACAGCAGCAGATGGTCAAACATCAGTTGAAATTCATATTGTTCAAGGTGAAAGACAAATGGCTGCAGGCAACAAAACTTTAGGAAGATTTACTCTTTCTGGAATAGCAGCAGCACCAAGAGGAATTCCACAAATAGAAGTTACTTTTGACATAGACGCTAATGGTATAGTTAATGTATCAGCTAAAGATAAAGGAACAGGAAAAGAAGCTAATGTAACAATTACAGCATCAACTAATTTAAGTGATGATGAAATTGATAAAGCAGTAAAAGAAGCAGAAAAATTTGCAGAAGAAGATAAAATGAGAAAAGAAGCAATTGAGGTTAAGAACAATGCAGATCAGTTAGTATATCAAACTGAAAAGAGCTTAACTGAACTTGGCGAAAAAGTTTCAAATGAAGATAAGACTAATATTGAGGCTAAATTAGAAGCTCTTAAAAAAGTTAAAGATGGAGAAGACATAGAAGCTATAAAAAAATCTACTGAAGAGTTAACTGAGGCTTTTTATGCAGTGACTACAAAAATATATCAAGCAGAAGCAGCACAACAAGGCCAAGGCCAAGATGCTGGTTTTGATCCAAATAACATGGGTGGAAATGCCGCACATGATGATAATGTAGTAGATGCTGATTTCAAAGTAGAAGACGATAAATAATTAATAAAATCATTAGTTAAGGGATGGGTAATTACCCTTCCCTTACTTTAAGTAAACTATTATTAGCAATAAATATAGAAAGTCTATATAATAGTATGGGTTGAATTATTTTGTAGATTAGTTTATATTATAAAAGCATATATATTTTAGGTGGTGAAAAACAGGATGGCAAAAAAAGATTATTATGAAACTCTTGGCATAGAAAGAGGTGCCAGTGAAGAAGAAATTAAGAGGGCTTTTAAAAAAGCTGCATTGAAATACCATCCAGATAGAAATCCAGACAATAAAGAAGCAGAAGAAAAATTCAAAGAAATGAATGAAGCATACCAAGTTTTATCTGATTCAGAAAAAAGATCAAGGTATGATCAATTTGGTACAGCTGATCCTAGTGGAGCAGGCTTTGATGGTGGCTTTGATTTTTCAGGCTTTGGTGGTTTTGGAGATATATTTGGGGACATATTTGGAGGTGGATCCTCTTCGAGAAATCAGAATGGGCCAAGAAAAGGTGCAGATTTAGAATATAATTTAAATTTAAGCTTTGAAGAGTCTGTTTTTGGGGTAGAAAAAGAGATATCCATTACAAGAAACGAAAAATGTGAGGATTGTGGTGGTAGCGGTGCTAAAGCTGGTACTACACCAAAAACCTGTGATAAGTGTGGTGGAAATGGGCAGATAAGAGTTCAGAGAAACACTGCTTTTGGAAGCTTTGCTAGCATGAGCACTTGTGATAAGTGTGGAGGCAAAGGCCAAATTATTTCTGATCCATGTAAAACTTGTCATGGCTCTGGAAAAGAGAGAAAAAACAGAAAAATTAAAATTAATGTTCCAGGTGGAGTTGATACAGGGAATGTAATGCCTCTAAGAGGGCAAGGTGAACACGGTGAAAAGGGTGGTCCACCAGGAGACTTATATATAAATATCAGAGTAGCTCCTCATAAAACTTTTAAGAGGAATGGAATTGATATTCATATAGAATCTCATATAAGCTTTGGATATGCAGCCCTAGGAACTGAAATTAAAGTGCCAACTGTGGATGGAGACGTTAAATACAAAGTTCCTGCAGGAACACAACCAGGCACAGTGTTTAGACTTAAGGGTAAGGGTATACCTAGAGTAAACGGACATGGAAGAGGGGATCAATACGTAAAGGTTATTGTTGATGTTCCAAAATCCTTGAACGATAAGCAAAAGGAAGCTTTGAAGCTTTTTATGGAAGCTAGTGGTGAGAGTGTAGAACTTTCTGAAGAAAATAAAAAGTCCTTTGTGGATAAAATATTCGGTAAGTAATAATAAAGAACTTCGTTTTATAAAACGGAGTTTTTTATTATTACTTTATGATTATTCTACTAAAAATAGTTAAATAATAAAAGTGTGAAGTTTTTCTTCCCAGTACTACAAATGAATTCTAAATAGGAGATTTGATTAACAAAGCCCAATCTTATGGTAGCATTTGTGGTTTAATCATATTGTGTTAAATTACTAGAAATGATACACTTGTGTAGATAAATTTTATGCTTTTTCAAACGAAACTTTCGTATAAGCAAAATATAATAAGAGTTATATAATAGTGGAGTATATAATTGTTTTGTACCCACAGAGACGAACAAGGAGGATAACAATGAATAAAGATTGGATTGAAGTAACTATAATAACAAGCAGTGAGGCTGTTGAGGCTGTGTCAGCAATGCTATATAATACTGGTGTAAAAGGGGTTTCTATTTTGGATCCTTCAGATTTGATTTTTAGACGAGATCATACTACTGATTGGGATTATTTTGATGAAACTATTATAGATGTAAATAATGAAGTTGTAGTTAAGGGATACTTTAAAGAAGATGAAAAATTTGAAGGTTATTTACAAGATATCAAAACAGGAGTAAATAATTTGGAGTCCTTTGGACTAGACAAGGGTGTAGGCTCTGTTACTGCAACGAAAGTAAATGAAGAAGATTGGGAAAATAACTGGAAAAAATATTATAAACCAATAAAGGTTGGAGAAAAGATAGTTATAAAGCCGATATGGGAAGAATACAATAAAAATTCTGATGAAATAATTGTGGAACTAGATCCTGGTATGGCTTTTGGCACAGGTACTCATGAAACTACTAGAATGTGTATAAAAGCTCTAGAAAGGCACGTAAATAGTGATTCAACGGTTTTTGATATAGGAACAGGGTCGGGTATATTATCCATAACTGCAGCTAAGCTTGGAGCTAAGAAAACCATAGGAGTTGATTTAGATCCAGTAGCAGTAGAGTCTGCAAAGCAAAATGTTAGTTATAATGATTTAAGTAACATTGAGATACTATACGGGGATTTAATGGAAGTTGTTAAAGGAAAGGCTAACATAGTAATAGCAAATATAATGGCTGACATAATTATGTTTTTAACTGAACAAGTTAAAGAATTTATAGTAGAGGGTGGATATTTTATATCTTCTGGAATAATTTTAAATAAAAAAGATGAGGTGGTAAATAAGCTAACTCAATGTGGTTTTGAAATTGAAGAGATAAATATTGAGGGAGAATGGGTTTGCATAGTTGCAAAGTTATAGTATATAAGTTGAGGAGAGAATAAATAATGCATAAATTTTTTGTGCCAAAGCATAACATAGTAGACAATAATGCTATTATTGATGGTGAAGATGTAAAGCATATATATAAGGTATTGAGGCTTCAAGTTGGTGATAAGGTTAGTGTCAACAACTGTGAAGGGAAGGAATATGTAGGTGAAATAACCTTAATTGATAAGAAAACTGTAAGTATAAATCTATTAGAAGAAAATTCTATAAATAATGAAAGTCCTATTGAAGTATACTTATTTCAGGGTATGCCTAAATCAACAAAAATGGATTTAATAGTTCAAAAAAATACGGAGTTAGGTGTTAAAGCGATAACACCTATAATTACAGAGCGAGTAGTAGTTAAAACTGAACTTAAGGAATTTAAAAAGGTAGATAGATGGAATAGAATAGCCCTTGAAGCTTGCAAACAAAGTAAGAGAAGTTTGGTGCCTGAGATTAATGTTCCTATTGAATTTGGGGAACTTTTAGAAGAACTAAAGTCTATGGATTTAGTAGTGGTTCCCTATGAAAATGAAGAAGGCTATGGCATAAAGAAATTGGTAGAAAACTTAGAAAAGAAACATATTAATAAAGTTGCTATTGTCATAGGACCAGAGGGTGGATTTGAAGAAAGCGAAATATTAAAATTGAAAGAAATTGGAGCTAGTATTGTCACTTTGGGTCCGAGAATACTTAGAACTGAGACTGCAGGGTTTACATGTTTAAGTTTGATAATGTATGAACTAGGAGATTTAGGAGGAAATATATAATGAAGGTTGCTTTCGCCACCTTAGGGTGTAGGGTAAATCAGTACGAATCAGAAGCAATGGTAGAGAAATTTATTAGAGAGGGATATGAAGTTTCCGATTTTGATGAGTTTTCGGATGTATATGTTATTAATACTTGTACTGTTACTAATATGGGTGATAAAAAATCAAGGCAGATGATAGGAAGGGCACGACGCAAAAATGAAGATGCTGTTATTGCAGTGGTGGGATGTTATGCACAGATAGCTGCTGACGAGGTAGCGGGCATTGAAGGCGTTGATGTAGTTTTAGGTAGCCGAAATAAAGGTGATATTGTTTATTGGGTAAATAGATCTAGAGAAGAAAAGAAACAAGTTATAGAGGTCAGCGATGTTCTAAAAAACAATGTTTTTGAAGAGCTAAATATTAAAGAGTATCAAGATAGAACTAGGGCTTTTGTAAAAATTCAAGATGGCTGCAATAGATTTTGTTCTTATTGCTTAATACCTTATGCAAGAGGAGCAGTATGTAGTAAAGCACCAGATAAAATTATATCAGAAGTTCATGAATTAGCTGCGAATGGCTTTAAGGAAATTCTTTTATCAGGTATACATATTGCATCTTTTGGCTTAGATTTGGAAGAGAACTGGAATTTGGTTCGAATTTTAGAGGAAGTGGATAAGGTTCCTGGTATCGAAAGGATAAGAATAGGATCAATAGACCCAACCTTTTTTACAGAAGGCGTTATTGAGAAAATAGTGTCATTTAAGAAGCTGTGTCCACATTTCCACCTTTCACTGCAAAGTGGATGTGATGCAACCCTTAAAAGAATGAATAGAAGGTATACAGCGCAGGAGTATAAAACAGTAGTAGAGAATCTAAGGCGGAATATAGAAGGAGTATCTATAACTACGGATATAATTGTAGGCTTCCCTGGAGAAACTGAAGAAGAATTTAATGAGACTTATACCTTCTTAAAGGACATAGAATTGTCAAAAATGCATATTTTCAAGTATAGTCCAAGAAAGGGAACTAAAGCTGCTGAAATAAAAGAACAGATTAATGGGAATATTAAAGAAGACAGAAGTCACAAGCTTATTGAGCTTAACAATATGCTAGAAAAAAAATATATGGACAGATTTATTAACCAATGCATGAATGTTCTTTATGAGCAAAAATGTAGCAATAGTGAGGATGAATTCGAAGGATACACTGACAACTACATTAAGGTTACTTCAAAGGCAGCTAAGGATATAGAGGGTGAATTCCATATAACTAAACTCATTGAATGCCAGGGTGATCATATGATTGGAGAAGTAGACTTTCATTCCAAAATGTTGTTAAAATAATTTGAAAATGAATAAATATATTTAGCAGGAGAATAAAATTTTCTGTTGAATAGTATATTAATATAAGATGGGTAGGAGGTGATTATGTGGAAAGAGAAGACTGTATTTTTTGTAAAATCATAAAAAAACAAATTCCTTGTGAGCTGGTTTATGAAGATGATAAAGTTATAGGATTCAAAGACATAAGTCCTCAGGCACCCATACATATTATAATTATTCCGAAAGAACATATTTCTGACTTAAATTGCTTAAATGTGGAGCAAGCAGAAATAATAGGGCATATATTTATAGTAGCAAAGGAAATTGCGCAAACCTTGGGGATTGCAGAAAGTGGGTACAGAATTGTTACTAATTGCGGAGAACAAGGTGGTCAAACCGTTCAACATATACACTTTCATTTATTGGGGGGCAGGATGCTTCAGTGGCCACCTGGTTAACATATAACTAATTTTACAAAAGTTGAATTTTCAATAATAGTTTATATATAATAAAATAGCAATGAAAATCTTGACATTCTGTAAAATTGTGTTGTATAATAAAAAATGTGCTATTTAGGCCCCGCATTGGCTACTTTAAATTTAAATTGAATTGAGCTAGCGGAGGGAGGGATAATAATGTCAGAAATTAAAGTTGGAGAAAACGAGACACTTGAGAATGCTTTAAGAAGGTTTAAGAAAAAATGTGCAAGAGCTGGAGTGCTTTCAGAAGTAAGAAAAAGAGAGCACTATGAAAAGCCAAGCGTTAAGAAGAAATTAAAATCAGAAGCTGCAAGAAAGAGAAAATTCAAATAGAATTTTTGAAAAAGGTACTGGTTGTGTCCCTTAAAGAAAGATTACAAGAAGACTGAAAAAGTGCCGTAAAGAGCAAGGATAAATTTAGGTCAAGTACAATAAGTATGGCCAAAGCTGCTGTATTACAAATAGGAAAAACTGACAGCTCAAAACTTGATGACAATCAGGTTATCGAAGTTTTAGCTAAGGAAGTTAAGCAGAGGTGTGACGCCATGCAAGAATTTGAAAATGGAAAGAGATAAGATTTAGCTTTTATACAAAAGCATGATTATAATCTTGTTAGAATACCTTCCTCAGCAGTTAACTGAATTAGAAATTTCAGAGTTAGTCAGAGAAACCTTGGTAAAATTGGGAACTAATAGCATGAAACACATGGGAAAAATTATGTCTGCCTTATGCTTAAAATTATGGGTAAGCAGATGATAAGCTTGTTAGTCAAATAGTAAAAAAATATTTGAATAAATAAAAGACTCAGCTTTTGTTGAGTCTTTTTTTTTATTTTCATATACCTAAAGAAATTATAAAGTTTGAAAACTGTAATTTCTTAGGTTTTTTTTTCATAAATTTAATATGAAGTATTTTATGAGGTGGGTATATGGAAAATAAATTTTATAGAACAAAAGAAACTATAGCTAACAAGTTAGAATTACCAAGAGATATTTTATTAGATTTACCCAAGATTACTATCTTGGCTAATAATGAAATAAATATAGAAAATCATAAGGGTGTAGTAATTTTTGAAGAAGAAGAAATAAAAATAAATTCAAATGTGGGTCCAATCTCAATATATGGGAAAAATTTTAAAATATTATTTATAGGGGGGAACACAATAACCTTAAGTGGAAACTTTAAGTCTGTTGTGTATGAAAGTCATGAATAATTTTAAAAAATACAAAAAAGGTAATATCACAATGGAAATTCAATCATTAATTCCAGAAAAATTTATAAATTTACTATGGAGAAATGGGATTATAGTTAAAAATATAAAAAAAATTAATATAACAACTGTAGTTTTAGAAGTAAAGTTAAGCGATTATAGCGAAATTAACAAGGTTGCAAAACAAACAGACACTAGAATTAAAATTATAGGAAGACAAGGTTTATCCTTTTTTTTAATGAAAATAAGAACTCGATCTGCTCTTCTATTCGGAGTAGTTTTATTTGGAGGTATAATATATTATTTATCCACATTTGTATGGAACATAGAAATTAATACAGAACATTATATAAGCCCTTATGAATTGCGTAACCAAATTAAAGGTTTTGGGGTAATACCTGGACTCAGAAAGAAAAATATAGATGTCTATGACATTGAAAATAAAATTACGAGAAGCAATGATGAAATAATGTGGGTAAAAGCGAGGATTGAAGGTGTAAAGCTAAAAGTTGATGTAATAGAAAGGCAATCACCACCTATTATAATTAGTAACCAAACCCCCTGTAATTTAATAGCTAATAAAGATGGTATAGTAGTTAGGGTATTTACTGCCGAAGGTACAGCCGTTGTGAAAAATGGGGATATGATACAAAAGGGGGATCTATTAGTTAAGGGGGAACAAGGTAAAGAAGGAAGTGTTTATCCTGTACATGCAGAAGGGGAGGTTATAGCAAAAACTTTTTACGAGGAAATTAAAGAAGTTCCATTATACAATAAATCAAAGATTAAAACCGGAAACAGTATAAGTAATTTATACATTAAATTTGGAAATAAAAAAATTTATCTGAAAAATAACTTAATTCCATATAGTAATTATGATAAAATAGAAAATAAAGATAAGTTTATAAATAAAGAAATCTACTATGAAGTTAAGGAAAAGAATATGCCTGTGGATGTGACTAAGGTAACGGAGCAAATATATTCAAATATATTGAGGAATTTAGATAAAAATGTAAAGATTGTAGACAAAATTCAAGATGTAAAAAAGGAGAAAGATAAGTATTTGATAAAAGTGTTGGTTGTTGCTGAGGAAAATATTGCCCTAGAAGAAAAATAAAAATTAACTTATTTTTTAGTTTACTCGAGAAGAAAAGGTGGGGAAGGGAAATGAAAAGTATTAGAGAACTTATGAAGCTCAATAAAGCAAAACCATATTTGATTTTTATAGTTACGGCACTTATCATGTATTCAATTTTAGTAACAGCTTTAGTTCCCAAAAAATATTCGCTAAATGTTGGGGATATTGCAAAAGTAGATATAAAAGCCTCTAGAGAAGTGGAAAATGAGGTATCCACGGAAAGTGATAGAAAAAAAGCTGTAGAAAAAGTAGGAAAGAAAACAATTAAGATTCCAGTAAATGAGGAAGCTATAAAAAATATTAGTAAATTATTTACTGCAGTGCGCCAGTTAAATACTAGTGATACTAGTAAATCAACCACAAATAATAATGGGGCTTCCACAGGAAAGCCATTATCAGAAAAGGAAAAAATAACTTTACTCAAAGCAAGCAATCCAATTAATGGGTTTGCTTATGAAGATTATCAGGTCTTAATAAATTTAGAACAAAAAAAAGCTGATGAATTAGAAGAGTTTATTAAAGACAGAATGACCACCCTAGATGCCTCATTTATAATAAATGAGGATAAGCCTGAAGAAATTATAATGGCAAAGAATCTTATTGATACAGCTTTTGATGATTCGAATTTCCCCAAAGCTATAAGGGAAATAGGAAAGTCTATAGCAAATGTAGAAGTTCGGGTAAATACAATTTATGATAAAGAAAAAACAGATTTAGCAATAGAAACAGCTAGAAAAAACGTTAAACCTGTCATGATTAAAAAGGACCAAATCATTGTAAAAGAGGGAGAACCAATAACCTTAGAACAAAAGACATTATTAGAATCATTAGGGCTCCTAGATAATTCTAGTAATTTTGAATGGTCCTTATATTTAAGTTTAGCTGGTCTTGTATGTCTAGTGATTCTGCTTCAATGGTTTTATTTATATAAGTATCATGCGGAAATCTTTAACGATACGCGAAGATTAATTATGCTTAATATTCTTAGTATAATAGCTATATTACTGGCTAGAATACTAGGTATAATTTCTTTGTTTGCAATTCCACTAGCATGTATACCGATGCTTATGACTATTTTAATTAATGATGAAGTATCAATAGCTTTGAATATTCTTAACTGTATTCTGATTAGTGTTGCAGTTAAGTTTAATCTTGAAATTACATTACTAGCTGTGCTGAATTCTATTGTAGGCGTTATGCTATTAAAGAAAATGCAACAAAGGAACGACATATTATATTCATCTATATATATTGCATTAATAAATTTGGCACTTTATCTATCCATGGGATTTTTATTAAGTAATAGTATAATTGATGTTTTAAAAAAGGCAGGTATGGTGTTTCTTGCAAGTATCATATCTGGAGTACTTACCATAGGTTTTTTACCATTCTTCGAAAGTATTTTTGATATAGTTACTACAGTGAAACTTTTAGAATTATCAAACCCAAATCATCCACTATTAAAAAGATTGCTTTTAGAAGCACCAGGAACCTATCATCATTCTGTACTTGTAGCGAATCTCTCTGAGGTTGCAGCAGAAGCAGTTGGTGCTAATCCCGTTCTTGCAAGAGTCTCCTCGTATTATCATGATATTGGCAAGATAAAGAGGCCATATTTCTTCAAAGAAAATCAGTTAGGAAATGATAATCCACATGATAAAATAACTCCAAATCTAAGTACATTGATAATAATCTCTCATGTAAAGGATGGTTTAGAGTTTGCAAAAGAATTTAAAATACCTAAGGTAATTCAAGATGTGATTCAACAACATCATGCTACATCTTTAGTTAAGTATTTTTATGTAACTATGAAAAATGCTAGTGAAAATCCAGATGAAATTAAAGAAGAGGATTTTAGATACCAGGGGCCAAACCCTGAAAGTAAGGAAGCTGCAATTATAATGCTGTCGGATGCAGTGGAGGCAGCAGTAAGATCAATTCCAAATCCCACAAAAGGTAAAATTGAAGAGATGGTTAATAACATAATAAAAGGAAGACTTAATGATGGACAACTAGATAATTGTGATTTAACTTTAAAAGATTTAGAAAAGATAAGAAAGGCCTTTTTAAAAGTGCTTTCAGGAATATACCATGAGAGAATAGAGTATCCTCTGGATAAATGGGAAAAGGATAAGGTGCATGAAAATAAATAAAAAACAAAATAGCTAGAAAAGATTCGTATACTGACTTGTTATTTATTTGAATGTGACTAAGTAAAGGAGTAAAAATAAGTATGATTTTTATTGATAATAGGCAAAATAAGATTGAAGTTACAGAAGAACTTGAAACTGTTATAAAAGATGTGATTGAGTATACCCTTAAAGAAGAAAAACTTGTTATAGATAATGAAGTAAGTGTTATCTTAATTGATAATGATGAAATTCGGGAAATAAATTTAAAACAGCGAGGGATAGATAAAATTACAGATGTGCTATCTTTCCCTATGTTACATTATCCACAAGATAAGGTATTTAAAGATGTATATTTAAATTATGAATTTGACCAAAGTGATTTATATGATGAAAGGCTAGTAATCGGGGATGTTGCATTGTCTTTAGAAAAAGCTAAAGAACAAAGTGAAGAATTTGGGCATTCCTTTATTAGAGAATGTGCATATCTTACAGTGCATTCAATTTTACATCTATTAGGTTATGACCATATGGAGGAAGTTCCGAAAAATATTATGAGAAAAAGAGAAGAAGAAATATTGAACAATTTTAAAATATCTAGATAGAGAACATTTGCAAAGGTGGCTAATTTAAAATGACATGTAGTTACGTACTGTATGAGTAAATTTTTAAAGGTGGTTAAGTATGAAGGTAAAAAAATTAGTTGATAGTTTTAATTACGCTATTGAAGGAATTATATACTCTATTCGCACGCAAAGAAATATGAAGATACATATGGTAGCTACAATAATAGTGCTTACTGCCACATTTTTTTATGACTTGTCAAAGCTAGAACTTCTAATTATTACAATAACAATAACCTTGGTTATTGTTGCTGAAATGATAAATACCGCAGTAGAATGTGCCATAGATGCTACAACAAATTTTTATCACCCACTAGCGAAAATTGCTAAAAATGTCTCTGCTGGTGCAGTTCTTGTAACTGCTATAAATTCAGTCCTAGTGGGTTATGTGATATTTTGGGATAGACTAACTCCTTTTAACAGAACAGTGATGTCGAAGCTTAAAAAATCTGATCCTGACATGATTTTCTTTATACTAGTTATAGTTTGTATAGCTACAGTGGTAGTTAAAGCAATTTATGATGAAGGAACTCCCTTGCGAGGCGGTATGCCAAGTGGACACAGTACCATAGCTTTTTCCGTAGCAACGGCAATAACATTATTAACTAATGAACCTTTAATTATGGTGTTATCTTATTTGTTAGCTGTAATTGTTGCTCAAAGTAGGGTTGATTCAGAAATTCATTCTATCTTAGAAGTTATTTTTGGTGGTATTTTTGGGGTTTTATTAACATTACTTTTATTTAAGGTTTTGGGATAGGTAGCTTTTTTAATTCAGGTTTTTAAAATCCAAAATATAATTATAAAATTATTGAAATACTAATATTTAGTGATATAATTGATATACGTGATTTTCATCGTATACGTGCATTTCCTCGTATACGTGAAAACTGTGGTTAAATTATTTGTATAGGGGTGTACTAATGGATTATAGAAAGTTAACTAAAATTGCAATAGATGCTAGAGAAAATGCATATGTACCATATTCAAAATTCAAAGTAGGTGCGGCGGTTGTTACTGAAGATGGATCAATATATACTGGATGCAATATAGAAAATGCTTCCTACGGTGCCACTAATTGCGCTGAAAGAACTGCGATTTTTAAAGCTGTGTCTGAGGGTCATAGAAAGATTAAAGCTATAGCAATAGTTGGGGATATGTCAACTAATACATATCCATGTGGCATTTGCAGACAAGTTATAGTAGAATTTGCCACAAAAGACATTGATATTATATTAGTAAAAGATGAAGACAATTATATAATCAAGACTATGGAAGAAATATTACCAGGTGCTTTTACTAAAGAAGATTTGTTAAAGTAAGATAGGAAAGCAATTACTATCTGCTTAAGAGAACCACGAGGAGGATATATGTTTAAATCAGGATTTGTAACTATTATAGGAAGACCTAATGTAGGAAAATCTACATTAATAAATCATATTATGGGGGAAAAATTATCAATTGTGTCTAACAGACCCCAAACTACAAGAAATAATATTCAAACTATCTTAACAAATAAAGAGTCTCAAATAATATTTGTAGATACTCCAGGAATGCATAAACCTAGACATAAGCTAGGAGAGTATATGGTTAAAGTAGCGAAACAATCTACTGATGAAGTTGATGTGATATTATTTATAACTACACCAGGTGATGAAATTGATAAAGGTGATATGCATATTCTTGAACAGTTAAAAGACACTAAAATTCCAGTGTTTTTATTAGTTAATAAGATTGACGAAAATACTCAGGATAGGGTAGCTAAAACTGTTCAAGGTTATTCTGAATATTTCAACTTTAAAGAAATAATACCAATATCCGCTATAAAAGGTAAAAATGTGGATACTGTTACTAAACTAATAGCTGAGCATATTCCTGAAGGACCTTTATACTACCCAGAAGATATGATTACTGACCAACAAGAAAGATTTATTATCACTGAAATCATAAGAGAAAAGGCTTTGAAGCTATTATCCCAAGAAGTACCTCATGGAATAGCAATAGAAATTATTTCCATGAAAAGAGATGAAAAAAATATATATAATATTGAAGCAAATATGCTATGTGAAAAAGATTCACATAAGGGTATAATAATTGGAAAAGGCGGAAAAACCCTTAAGCAAATCTCTACCTATGCAAGACAAGATATAATGAAATTTTTAGGTGAAAAAGTATATCTAAGATTATGGGTGAAGGTAAAGAAAGAATGGAGAGACACTTCAAGTATTTTGAAGGAGCTCGGATATAAATAGATAAAAATCTGCTGAAAGATTTAAGTTATCTACTTTGGAAGACGAAACAAGCCACTTAAGTGGATTTTTAGTCTTCTCAAGTGCAGTTAAATCCATATAAAAGTAGGGGATGATTTTCTGTCAATTTTAAAAACTAGAGCTATTGTCATAAAAACACAAGAGTTTAAAGAGGCGGATAAGCTAGTTTGGCTTTTTACTGAGGATTTTGGTAAAATAACTGCCATAGCGAAGGGAGCTCGAAAAAGTAAAAGTAGATATATATCATCCACATTACCTTGTTCCTATGGAGAATTTATACTTTTTAAAGGTAAGAATTTATATACTATAAATGAAGTTACAATTATAGATTCTTTTCAACAATTATTAAGGGACCTTAATACAATTACTTACGCTTCATATTTTAATGAATTAATTGATATTGCACTAGAGTGTGATGAGGTTAATAAAGAACTTTTTAAGGATTTAGTTACTGCTTTTTATTTTATAAAAAACGACGTTATGGATATAGAGATTTTAGCAAGAGCATTTGAAACAAAATTGTTAAAGGCAACAGGTTATGAATTGAATTTTAATCAATGTGTTAAATGTAGAAAAAAAATCACTTTATCTAATAATATCGATTTACATTCTTATGGTCCCATTTGCAAAGAATGTGAAAAGTTAAATAGTATATATATTTCAAACCCTACATATAATACATTAAAATTCTTAAATAATTTTGGTATGGATAAAATTCATAGATTAGCAGTTTCAGAGTCATGCAAACTAGAGTTATACAAAATTTTATCTTATATTATTTCCCAAAATTATACTCGAAAGCCAAAGAGTTTAGAAATATTTGACTATCTAAGGGAATATAACAATTAATATTGTTTTATATCTCAGATAAATTATAAGGAGATGATTTTAATGGTAGAAATTACACTAGAGAAGATTGACATCATTAAAGAGAGAACAGGAGTTTCATATACTGATGCTAAAGAAGCATTAGAAGAATGTGATGGTGATGTAGTTAATGCTTTGATTTATATAGAAGCAAAACAAAAAAAATCGCCTAAATTTAATATGGAAGAAATGTATACTACAAAGGATGAGTTTTTAGCATGGATAAAAGATACTGTAAAAAAAGGTAATGTAACAAGGATAAAAATCAAAAAAGATGAAACTGTAGTTATAGATATACCTGTTAATGCTGGTATTGCAGCCGGAATAGTTGGATTAATATTCCCTGCGTTAATTGGAATAGGTTTATTAACAGCAGTACTAACAAAGGTTACAATTGAGATAACTAAAGCAGATGGTACTGTAGAAGTAGTTAATACTATTATCAAAAATACTGTAGAAGACGTAAGAGTTAAAATGAATGATATAAGTGAAGATGTAAAAGAAAAATTCAATGATACAAAAGATAGCTTTAGTAAAAGTAATAAAGATAGCAGTGATGAAAATGTATACCAATATACTGTAAAATTTGAGGAAGAAAAAGAAGAAGAAAAAGAAGAAAAATAATGGCTTCATTCTTGAATTTTGGATTTTTAGAACTGGTACCAATTAGATTTTTCCTTTTACAAAGCCAGCAACTAACACTTGCTGGCTTTATAAAAGGAAAAATCTAACTATGTTTAAAAGCTTATTTAAATATTGTTTGTGAAAGATTATTAATATTATATAAAAATATGAATAATTTTTATGATATGTTCCAAAGATAATATTTAGAGAAAAATAGAGGAAAGCTAAGAATAAAATATTAATATAGGAATATTTTATTCTTTTAAACAAAAAAGTGATTAAAAAATCCTACATTTTATTGCAATAACGTGGTATAATGTTACACATGGTATGTAGAATTTTAGTTAAATAGTAATTTTTGCAATAATTTGTATTGCAAAACTGCATATATATACCATGAATAACAAGTTAAAATAGAAAGAGGGTGGAAAAAATAAAATTAACACCGAGACAAGAAGAGATAATAAGATTAGTTAAAGAAAATCCACCTATTACAAGTGAACGACTAGCAAATAAGTTAGGCGTCACAAGGGCTGCACTAAGACCAGATTTGGCAATATTAACAATGACGGGCATTTTAGAAGCAAGACCCAAGGTTGGATATATCTATTCAAAGAAACCCTCTTACAGTTTAGTTTATGACTATATAAGAAATATTAAGGTTAATGACATAATGTCTAAACCTGTAATGGCAACAGAAGAGACCATGGTTTACGATGCTATAGTACACTTGTTTTTAAATGATGTAGGTACTTTATTTATACATAATAATGGAAGTTTAGTGGGAGCTGTGTCTAGAAAAGACTTTCTTAAAATGGCTATGGGTGGCACAGATATGCACAAAGTGCCTGTAGGTATAATAATGACTAGAATGCCAAACATAGTGCTTGTTGAAAGAGAAGATAGTGTATATTTAGCTGCACAAAGAATTATTGAACATGAAGTAGACAGTCTGCCTGTAGTAGAAAGAAAATTTGAAAATGGAAAAGAAACATTTCAAATTGTAGGTAAAATATCTAAAACTAATATCACAAGGTTATTTGTGAAAATGGGTGAGAATGGCTAAAAAACTAAAGTCAGTGAAGATGGGTAGAGATTGTCCCAGGTGGGACCTTTTTATACCCGTTATCATATATAATTTAGAATCGAAGGGGTTGTATACAAATGGAAAACAAAAAGTATGTTTACCTTTTTAGCGAAGGTAATCTTTCAATGAAAAATCTTCTAGGCGGAAAAGGTGCAAACCTTGCAGATATGACGAGCCTTGGAATTCCAGTACCACAGGGATTCACAGTTACTACTGAAGCTTGTAATAAATACTATGAAGATGGTCAATTAATCGCATCTGAAATTGTTGCTGAAATTCATGCTAAAATGACTGAACTTGAAAACATTACAGGAAAGAAATTTGGAAGTTTAGAAAATCCATTACTTGTATCAGTTAGATCTGGAGCAAGAGCTTCAATGCCTGGTATGATGGATACGATTTTAAATCTTGGATTAAATGATGATACAGTAGAAGTTATGGCAAAACTAACAAATAACCCAAGATTTGCTTATGACTCTTACAGAAGATTTATCCAAATGTTTGCTGACGTTGTTATGGACGTTGAAAAAAGAAACTTTGAAAACATAATGGATAAAATGAAAGAAGAAAAAGGCGTTAAATTCGATACAGAATTAGATGCTAATGACTTAAAAGAATTAGTTAAACAATTTAAAGAATTCTATAAAAAAGATAAAGGCGAAGAATTCCCAAGTGATCCAACAAGTCAATTAATCGAGTCTATTACAGCAGTATTTAGATCATGGGATAATCCAAGAGCTAACGTATATAGAAGATTAAATGATATTCCAGGAGATTGGGGAACAGCAGTAAACGTTCAAGAAATGGTATTTGGTAACAAAGGAGAAACATCTGGAACAGGTGTTGCTTTCTCAAGAAACCCATCTACTGGTGAAAAAGGAATATATGCTGAATACTTAATGAATGCACAAGGTGAAGACGTTGTTGCAGGAATAAGAACACCACAAGATATATCTCAACTTGAAAAAGATATGCCAGAAGTATATAACCAATTTATGAACATAGTTAACACTCTTGAAAAGCACTACAAAGATATGCAAGACATGGAGTTCACAATTGAAGATGGAAAATTATACTTCTTACAAACAAGAAACGGTAAGAGAACTGCACAAGCTGCATTAAAAATTGCTGTTGAGTTAGTTGAAGAAGGAATGTTAAGTAAAGAAGAAGCTATGATGAAGGTTGATCCAAAACAACTTGATACATTACTTCACCCTAACTTTGATACAGTAGATTTAAAGAACTCTACAGTAATAGCTAAAGGTTTACCAGCATCTCCTGGAGCTGCTTGTGGAAAAGTTTACTTTACTGCTGAAGATGCAAAAGCTAAACATGCAGCTGGAGAAAAAGTTGTTCTTGTAAGACTTGAAACTTCACCAGAAGATATTGAAGGTATGGTTGCTGCAGAAGGTATATTAACAGTAAGAGGAGGAATGACTTCTCATGCTGCGGTTGTTGCAAGAGGAATGGGAACTTGTTGCGTTGCTGGTTGTGGAGAATTAAAAGTTAATGAAGAAGCTAGAACTTTCCAAATTGGAGAAACTGTATATCACGAAGGTGACTTTATATCAATAGATGGAAGTACAGGAAACGTTTATGCAGGACAAATCAAAACAGTTGAACCAGAAATAAGTGGATACTTTGGAACATTTATGGGTTGGGCAGATGAAATAAGAAGCCTAAAAGTTAGAACTAATGCTGATACTCCAAGAGATACTGCACAAGCAGTTAAATATGGTGCAGAAGGAATAGGATTATGCAGAACTGAGCATATGTTCTTTGATACTGATAGAATAGCAGCTATAAGAGAAATGATCGTTGCTAAAGACGAACCTTCAAGAAGAGTAGCATTAGAAAAATTATTACCAATGCAAAGAAAAGACTTTATAGGAATCTATGAAGAACTTGCAGAAAGACCAGCTACAATCAGATTCTTAGATCCACCACTACATGAATTCTTACCACATGCTGATGAAGATATAAAAGAATTAGCAAGTGATATGGGAATAACTTTTGAAGAGCTAAAAGCTACTGTTGAATCATTACATGAGTTTAACCCAATGATGGGACACAGAGGATGTAGACTTGCAGTATCATATCCAGAAATAGCTGAAATGCAAACTAGAGCGGTTATTGAAGCTGCTATAGATGTCAAGACTAGAAAAGGATATAATATTGTTCCAGAAATAATGATTCCTTTAGTTGGAGAAGTTAAAGAATTAAAATATGTTAAAGATATAGTAGTAAGAATTGCAGATCAAATCATAGCTGAAAAAGGTATTGATTTAAAATACATGGTTGGTACAATGATTGAAATACCAAGAGCAGCACTTACAGCTGATTTAATAGCAAAAGAAGCAGAATTCTTCTCATTTGGAACAAATGATTTAACACAAATGACTTTTGGATTCTCAAGAGATGATGCTGGAAACTTCTTAAAAGATTACTATGAAAAGAAAGTTTACGAATTTGATCCATTCCAAAAATTAGATCAAACAGGAGTAGGCAAGCTTGTTAAAATGGCTGCTGAACTTGGAAGATCAACTAGACCAGCTCTAAAACTTGGAATATGCGGAGAACACGGTGGAGATCCATCTTCTGTTGAATTCTGCCACAATGTAGGACTTGATTATGTATCATGTTCACCATTCAGAGTTCCAGTTGCAAGACTTGCAGCTGCTCAAGCAGAAGTAAATAATCCAAGAAAAAAATAGTATTTTCACGATGATTTAGTTAATTAATTTAAAATAAAAGCCGCTGCTTTGCAGTGGCTTTTTATTTTAAGTTATTTATAAATTTAAAAGGTTAGTATAACTTAATTAGTATTAATTAAGTTATTTTAAAGTTATTTTAAATTTATTTTCAACATAGGATTTAAGTTTTTCAATAAAATCTAATTGATATTCATTCTTGTTAGTTGAGTTGTTTAGTAAATTAAAGAAGGCTTTTTTATTACATTTATTAATGTTACCATAATAGTCTCTTGCTATTTTCCAATACCTTTGGGGAAAGGCTAAATAAACAAGAATATATTTATAATCATCCAAGCTTAACGGCAGGATTTTATCATATAATTCTAAAAAACTTATAGCTAGCTCCAAATCCCATTTTGTATTGTCTCTTTTTAATAATCTCCTTAAACAGTAGGAAATATCATGGGCACAATAGTCATTTCGACATTTATCAAAATCAATTACCCAAATTTCATTATTAGTATCAAATATAATGTTTTTATTAACATAGTCAAGATGGCACAATGATTTTGTAAGGTTATTCAAGTTGATATCATAAGCAATATTTGCTGAATACCGTGCTAGCTTGCTACTTGAATCAAAATGTTCAAGATACAGCTTTGAAAATGCATCATTATATTTATAAGCTAAATTGGAGAAATTAAGAAGGCTTTCATAGTGCTTATATATGGAAGTGCTTAACGTGCTGTAGTCCTCCTTTATGGAACTACCACATATAGGTTTAAAGTTAATACTTACTTTATGCATACTTGCAAGATTAGTACTGCATGCGAGAATATGATCAATATTATCGTAGTCGCATTTAGTGCCATTAACCCAAGGGGTAAGTATAAATAACATATTATTATAGTTTACAAATCTGCTATTAGTGGCAGTTTTCAGTATACGAGGCACATGGATGTTATTTCTATATAACCATTCTATGGCAGAATATACGAATAACAAATCCTTTACAGAATAATAAACTTTTTTCAAACAATAACATTCATCAAAGTATTGCACTTTATATACAGCTCTTTGTTTATCAGTATCTTTAAATTTAATTTGTGTGATATCAGCATTTGTTAAGTTATATTGAGGCAGAATGTATTTTTTTACATTTTCTTCAGATAATAAATTTATGTTATTAAAATTTTTAGCCGTGGAGGGCATCTTAACACTCCTAAAAAATTATTACATTATTAGAATATTAATAAAATTTTAATATTATACATTTAATATTAAAAAAGGGAAATTAATTTAATTTGTAGAATACTAACTAAGGTATCTTGCATCTTGAAAAGAATAACAAACATAGTGACTAGATATTTTTTTTGAAAATGCCTAAATAAAAATAACAGAGGCAGTCTTAAATTCAGGAGGCAAAACAATTAATAATTGTTTTGTGCTACAGAGAGCATCAGGAGGGAATTTATGAATATTCGCCAGAGAATAGAAGCTAATGAAGGTAAGATAATTATACCATATGGGGCGTTATCCCTAAACTCAAAGGGGCGGAAAGTATTAGAAGATAAAGATGATGTAAGAACCTGTTATATGGTGGACAGAGATAGGATAATACATAGTAAATCCTTTAGGAGACTTAAGCATAAAACTCAAGTGTACATAATTACTAGTAGTGATCACTATAGAACAAGATTAACACATACCTTAGAAGTTGCACAGATAGCAAAAACCATAGGGCGGGGTATAGGTTTAAATGAGGATCTAATAGAAGCTATAGCTTTAGGTCACGATATAGGGCATGTGCCCTTTGCTCATAATGGTGAAGAGGTGCTTAATGATATATTGCCACAAGGATTTAGGCATAATGAAAATAGCATTAGAGTGCTAACACAAATCGAAAAATTAGGTAAGGGACTTAATTTAAGCTCGGAAGTACTAGACGGAATTCTTAATCACAGTGGTCTATCTTCAAAATATGGAATGGCTGCGACTTTAGAAGGGCAGGTAGTTAGGTATAGCGACAAGATTGCATACGTTAATCATGACATAGATGATTCTATAAGAGCGGGATTATTAATCGATGCAATGCTACCCCTAGGAGCTATTGAAATATTAGGTGCAAATCATGGTATGAGAATAGATACTTTAGTTAAAGATTGTATTTATAACACCTTAAATAACTTGGATATGGGTAATATAGTTGTATCACTTAGTGAAAGTGTTGAAAAGGCATTGGGTGATTTAAGAAATTTTATGTTTGAAAATATATATAAAGGTGAAATATTAAAGGTAGAAAGGGAAAAAGCACAATTCGTGTTAACACAAGTATATACATACTATTATAATAAGCCACAGGCTATGCCAGACTTTTACAAAAAAATAGTTGAGGAAGAAGGCTTACATACAGGGGTAGCAGATTACATTTCTGGTATGAGTGATGATTACTGTTTAATGCTTTTTAATAATTTATATGTGCCTAAGGTTGTTATTTATTAAAATAAGAGAATAAAATACTACTAGTTTTGAGAAAAATATATTAATCGAAGATTTATAAAGAAAAAAATAAAAAATACAAATATTGAAGGATATTTGTATTTTATAAAGAATATATTATATGCGAACATAATTATTATTAAAAAAAGTGGATTTAAAGCAGGATAATACACTTTTTTGTCGAATAAAAATATATTGTGAATTTATATAAGTAAGGTGGTAATAATCTATTGATTGCTGAAGATGTCATCCGAAAAATAAAGGAACAAAATGATATTGTGGATGTAATATCTGAGAGAGTTAAACTTAAAAGAACAGGAAGAAATTATACTGGCCTTTGTCCTTTTCATAATGAGAAGAGTCCTTCTTTCACTGTGTCACAAGATAAACAAATATATAAATGCTTTGGATGTGGAGAAGCTGGGAATGTAATCAGTTATATTATGAAGGATAGGAATGTAACTTTTCCTGATGCAGCAAGGATATTAGCTGAAAGGGCTAACATTAGTATAGATTTAGAAAATAAAGAGAATAAAGTACAACATGACATGTATAATAAAATGTACAATATTAATGTAGAAGCGGCTAGGTATTTTTACGACAATTTAAGAAAGGATAAGAAGGCTGAAGCATATTTCTTAAATAGAGGTATCTCTGAAGCTACTATGAAGAAATTTGGATTAGGGTTTTCTTTTGACAAATGGGATGGCTTGTTATTATACCTAAAAAAGAAAGGATACTCAGAACTCGATCTATTTAATGTGGGATTAATTATTAAAAGTCCTAAAGGGTCCTATTATGATAGATTTAGAAACAGAATAATGTTTCCTGTATTTGATTATAAGGGTAAAGTCATCGGATTTGGAGGAAGAGTTTTAGATGATTCAAAACCCAAATATTTAAATTCACCTGAGACACTGTTATTTCATAAAGGAGTGCACCTTTATGGATTAAATTTTGTAATCAAAAATAATAAATCTCGAACAATAATAATTGTAGAGGGATATATGGATTGTATTTCGCTCCATCAATATGGTTTTTGTAATGCTGTTGCTTCATTGGGTACAGCACTAACAATCAACCAAGCAAAATTATTAAAAAAATATGTAGACACAGTTATTATTTCATTTGATGCTGATTTTGCAGGTCAGTCAGCAACTTTAAGGGGACTAGAGATATTAAGAAATGAAGGCTTCGATCTAAGAGTACTTATAGTTCCAAAAGGTAAGGATCCAGATGAATATATAAAAAACAGTGGAAAGCAGGCTTTTCAGAAATTAGTGGATGATGCCCTTCCTTTAATAGATTATAGGCTTAAAAGAGCCGGTGACGGAATAAATTTTTCAAATAGTGAAATGATAATACAGTATGTGAAAAAGGTTACTGAAATTATTACAGAGTTAGATCCGGTTGAAAAGGATGTCTATATAAAAAAGATTTCTGAAGAAACTGGTATCAAAGAACAAGCAATATATGACTTGTTAAGCGAAGAAATTAATAAAAATTCAAATAAATCACAAGAAATGAATATACAACAAGATTTTGGACAAAAATTATATTTAGAGCCAGCATATATTAAGGCTGAAAGAAATTTATTAAAATTTATGTTTATAAATGAAGAAAATTGTGATTATATTACAGAAAACATAGACCTAGAACAATTAGTGCTTCAAAGTCATAAAAGCATATACAACTTGATTGTGAAGTTTAAAAATTTAAGTGTAGATGAAAAAATTAAAAATATTGAATATAGATGTAATGATATAGAATGTGCAAAAGAATGGATAAATACCATGGAAATTGAGTTTGCTGGAGATGAAGAGGATCATAAAAAGCTTATAAATGACTGCATAAAAGAACTGAAAAAATTCAAGTTAGAGGAGTCGAAAAAAGAAATTATGAATAAAATCAAACAATATGAAGCAAAAGGCTTGCTAGAGGAATCTATAAAATTAGCGCAAAAACTTATAGAGGTACAAAAGGATATAAAACAATTATAGTATTTAGGAAGGAGGTAATATGATGAAGGATAAAGGTTCAAAAATGACTATAGTCAAAAAACTTATTGAAAAAGGAAAGAAAAAAGGATCCTTAACTTATAAAGAAGTAATGGATGAACTTTATGAAATAGATTTAAGTCCAGAGCAAATAGAAAAAGTTTATGAAGTTTTAGAATCAATGGATATAGATGTTGTTGGAGATATGCAGGAAACTACACCTGGTATTGGAATTGAAACCGAGATAGAACCAGAAAGTGAGGAACTTGATATAAGTATACCAGAAGGTATATCTATAGATGATCCAGTTAGGATGTATTTAAAAGAAATTGGAAAAGTCTCATTATTATCATCCACTGAAGAAGTTGAACTTGCTAAGAAAATTGAAGAAGGAGATCCTATTGCTAAGAAAAAACTAGCAGAGGCTAATTTAAGGCTAGTGGTAAGTATAGCTAAGAGATATGTAGGAAGGGGAATGCAATTCCTAGATCTTATTCAAGAAGGAAATTTGGGATTAATAAAAGCTGTAGAAAAATTTGATTATAGAAAAGGATATAAGTTTAGTACGTATGCTACTTGGTGGATTAGGCAGGCTATAACTAGAGCTATAGCAGACCAAGCTAGAACAATAAGAATACCTGTTCATATGGTTGAAACTATAAATAAGCTTATTAGAGTTTCTAGACAGTTACTTCAAGAACTTGGACGTGAACCACAACCAGATGAAGTTGCTAAAATTATGGAGATGCCTGTGGAAAAAGTTAGGGAAATCATGAAAATTGCACAAGAACCAGTGTCTCTTGAGACCCCTATAGGTGAAGAAGAAGATAGCCATTTAGGTGATTTTATCCCTGATGATGATGCTTTAGCACCAGCAGAAGCTGCTGCATTTACAATGTTAAAAGAGCAATTAATCAACGTTTTAGATACCTTGACTCCTAGAGAAGAAAAAGTTTTGAGATTAAGATTTGGGCTAGATGATGGAAGAGCAAGAACACTTGAGGAAGTTGGAAAAGAGTTTAATGTAACTAGAGAGAGAATTAGACAAATTGAAGCCAAAGCTTTACGTAAATTAAGACATCCAAGTAGAAGTAAAAAACTAAAAGACTATTTAGATTAGAACACCTTGCATAAGGTGTTTTTTATCTTTAGTGCAAAAATATGGAAGAAATATTTACAAGAGCAATTTAAATATGCTATAATGTGCTTTAAGAAGGTGATTAAATGGATAGTTATATTTCAAAGCAAGGGCGAGGGCTCGGGTTTATGCTACTCATGACTATATTATATAATATATTGATCTTAATATTGCTTAAATTTACTAACTCGTATATTGTAGCTAGTTTACTAAAGTTGATATTGATATCATGTAATATATATCAAGTATACTATATGTTACTTTACGCATCACTTAAATGCACTATTGATGGCGAAAATCTTAAGATTTATGCTATTGGGTCATTAAAAAAAGTAATTGTACCATTAAATGAAATTGAAGGGTACACTATCTCTAATGGTATAATTAAGGGGGTTAAGCTCTATGGTGTTGCCTCTAATAGCTTTGCCATGGGGAGATTTGTCATCGATAAAATTGGAACATGCAGAATGTTCGTTACAGATAATAAAAATATTTTTTACATAAAAACTAAGCATATGAATTACGCAGTTTCCCCTCTGGACTACAAGAAGTTCGAGGAAACATTAATATATCACCATGTACATCAAGTGGAGTGGAAATATAAAGTGAATAATAGCTATAATCTTCATAAAGACAAGCATTTTATTTTACCTTTAATTGCAGTAAGTGTAATAATATTAATCTTGACCCTAAACCCATTTATATTATATTTAAAACAAAGCCTGCCTAATACTATGCCTTTAAACTTTGATGCAAAGTTTAACCCAATAAAGATAGGTACAGGTAAACAATTTGCATTTACCCAAATGATTTACGGGGTATTAAATATGGCTTTGCTCTTTTGCATGTATTACGCAAGTTACTTTTGTGCAAAATATGATAGAAAATCAGCATATAAATATATTTATTTATCATTAATTGTGGCAATGATATTTTTAATTATGCAGTTTAAAATATTAATAAACTTTAGATAAGGATGAAAACTATGGAGCTAAGTATAAGATTAAAAGCAATTGCAAGTATGATAGAAGACTGTAATAGTGTCGTAGACGTAGGCACAGATCATGGGTATGTGCCAATTTATTTAGTGAAAAATGGTGTGATAAAAAGTGCCATTGCGTCTGATATAAATAGGGGACCCGTTGAGAAAGCCAGCAAAAATGTTCTTAGTAATAATGTGAGTGAACAAATTAATTGTAGACTGGGAAGTGGATTATCTACAGTTAAGAAGGGCGAGGTGCAGGTAGCAATTATTGCAGGAATGGGTGGTAATTTAATAAGAGATATTTTAGAGGCTGACTTAAAAGTTGTAAAAGAGTTAAAATATATAATACTTCAGCCAGTTCAAAATGCTGAGGTTTTAAGAGAATATTTATATAATACAGGATATGATGTTCTAGATGAAGAAATTTGCATGGATGATGGTAAGTTCTATGAAATTATTAAGGTTAAATATAATAATAAACCAGAGATCCTGGATAGCATATATTACGAGATAAGTAAAATATTATTAGACAAAAAACACATAGTAATGGAAAAATTTATAGAATATAAGTTATATAAATATTCACAGATTTATAATGCTTTAAGTGAAGATAGCCTTTCATCAAAAAATAGAAAAGCACAGCTTGATCATATTATTAGAAGACTTAAGGAGTTTTTAAAATGCTTTTAAAAGTAAGGACTATTGAGCATATTATGGAACAATTAGCCCCACCTGTACTAAAAGAGGATTATGATAATGTAGGACTAATGGTTGGGGACAAAGATGCTGAAGTTACAAAAATATTGATTGCTTTAGATTGTACTTTGGATGTAATTAGAGAAGCAAAAGATAAAGGATGTAATTTGATATTAACTCATCATCCACTGCTTTTTATAAAACCCAAGGCAATAACTAGTGATACTTTGGTAGGTAAAAAGATTATTGAACTTATTAAAAATAATATAAATGTTTACTCAAGTCACACTAATTTAGATTCAGTTAAAGGCGGTCTTAATGATATTGCCACAGAAATTTTAGGTTTCACTGAATATAAAGTAATGGAGCCAACAACAATTTTAGGCTACGACAATAGTGAGCATGGTATTGGAAGGCTAGTAACTCTGGAGAATCCCATTGTATTAACGGACCTATGTGAAAAGGTTAAAAAACTTTTTAATGCAGAATATATTAGGTATGTAGGAGAGGATAATAAATTAATAAAAACTATTGCTATTATAAACGGTAGCGGAGAAGATTTTTTTAAGATAAGTAAAGCCTTTCATGCAGATTGCATAATTACAGGGGATACAAAGTACCATGGTGCAAGTGATTTGAAAGAAGAAGACATAGCATTAATTGATGCGGGACATTTTATAACAGAATGGACTCCTTTTAAAATTTTTGGAAAAATTTTAGAAGTGCAATTACGAGAAAAAGGATATTATAATGATGTACTAATTTCAGAAAATACGAAGGATACTTATAAGTTGAAATAATAAATGGATAAAAAAACCATTTGATTTTCACTCTATAGTATGATACTATAAGTTTTGTGAGTAAGCCAGACAATCGCTGCTGAATATTGCTTAGCAGTATGTCAGGAGAGGAAAGTCCGAGCTCCATAGGGCAGGGTGCTGGGTAACCCCCAGTGGAGGCGACTCTAAGGAAAGTGCAACAGAGATATACCGCCAGAATCAAGCTTTGCTTGATGAGTTCAGCTTTAGCTGACTGGTAAGGGTGGAAAGGCGAGGTAAGAGCTCACCAGCGCAATGGCGACTTTGCGGCTATGTAAACCCCACTTGGAGCAAGATCGAATAGGAGAGCTATATGGGACGGCCCGTCTCGCTCTCGGGTGTATCGCTTGAGCTTATTGGTAACAATAGGCCTAGATAGATGATTGTCAAATACAGAACTCGGCTTATAGACTTATCTCGCATATATGGAAAACACTACGTTAAACGTAGTGTTTTTCTTTTTACTTTATAAATTACAACCTATAGACGTTAAAAAAAAGTATGTATTACGTAAAATGCATTTAAACATGTCTTAGTAATTTTAAAATTACTTGGCGAAGTGAAAGCATTATTAGTAATATATACTTTTTCTTTTTTTATTATTTTAAAAATAAAACTTTAATTATAAGGTAAAGTGTACTATAATTAAATATAACGAATTATAAATATAAATAAAAAGACAATGTTCGTAAAATTACTTTATATAGGGGAGTGTTATTATGATAAAGAATATTTATAGAGTGTTTGTTGAAAAAAAGCCGAACTATAATGTAGAAAGCAAAAAACTACTAGAGGATTTAAATTTAAATTTGGGTATAGAAGGATTGAATTCTTTAAGAATAATAAATAGATACGACGTTTCTGGAATATCAGAAAAAGAATATGATAACTCACGCAATACAATTTTTTCTGAACCAACTGTAGATTATGTCTATGATGAGGAATTAGTGATAAGTGAAAATCAATGGTCATTTGCTATAGAATATTTACCAGGCCAATATGACCAAAGGGCCGATTCAGCAGCCCAGTGCATTCAGATGCTTACTCAAAGTGAAAGACCAGAAGTAGCAGCAGCAAAAGTTATTGTGCTACAGGGGAAAATTTCTGAGGTGGAATTTGAAAAAATAAAGGATTACTGTATTAATAGTGTAGATTCTAGAGAAGCTTCAATGGAAAAGCCAGATAATCTGTATGTGGAAATAGAAGAGGCTCAGGATGTAAAAGTTTTAGAGGGATTTATAGATATGGATGATAGTGAACTTCAAGGTTTTATGGATGAACATGGATTTGCTATGAATTTTGAAGATTTAAAATTTTGCAGCACATATTTTAAGGAAATTGAAAAGAGAAATCCAACTATTACTGAGATAAAAGTTATAGATACATATTGGTCAGATCACTGTCGTCATACTACTTTTAATACAAATATAAAAAATATAGAAATTGAAGACGGGAAATTTTCAACTCCTATTAAAAAAGCATATGAGGACTATTTAAAGGTTAGGAGTTTTGTGCATGAGGGAAAGCAAAAGGATTTATGTTTGATGGATCTAGCGGTAATAGATCGG
>JAJYBA010000065.1 GCA_021779235.1 Bacillota bacterium | reverse complement strand
TAGATTTATGCCTATAATTAGGACTTTTGCACCCTTCATTGCTGGTGTAAGTGAAATGAGTTATAAAAAATTCCTCAGTTACAATATAGTTGGAGGAATAACTTGGGTAACACTATTTGCCTTTGGCGGATATGCCTTTGGAAATATTGAGATAGTAAAAAGAAATTTTTCCTTAGTTATATATGGGATTCTGTTTATTTCAGTTCTCCCAGCTATAATAGGTTTTATTAAGCAAAAATATTTTACAAAAAAATTAGAGAGTTAGGCTTTTGCCTAACTCTTTTTATATAAAAAATAAAAAATTTTAAATATTTTAAAACAATACCACTGCCATAGGTTTTAAAATTTAAGATTAAATATGTTAGGTAATATTAGATCATAAATTAAATGCGTTATACCAAAAACAACTCCACCAAATAATGCGCCTATTATGCACCCATTGAGACGGATTCCATGAAGTTCATTTCCAGCCTTTTTCTTTATAAAATTATTTAAAGATTCATCGTCCATATTATTTAATACTTGTTTTACTAAAAGGCCTACATTTTTATACTTGGCTTCGATAAATTTAAAAATAGACTCTTTAATAAATTCATCTATAATTTTTTTGTTAACATAATCATTTTTTAGCTCATTCCAAGATTTTTCTAACTGAGCTTTTATACTTGTCACAACAGATGTTATATCTTTTTTAAAGAACATGTCTCCTTCAAACTCATTACGCTGTTCTAAAGAATTATTGCATAAATAAACTTCTTTTTTAGTAATAACTTCTATAACTTCTTTAATTATTGAATTTAAATCATCCTGTATTGAAACTTTTGTAAGCATTTCTATTTTCCATTTTTCGATATCACTTTTAACTTCATTCTTTGTATAGATTTTATCAAATAACAGTCGAACTTTTTCAATTATTTCGTAGCGTAACAAATTCCTTTCATCTTTTAAATTAAAAAGGGTCTTATTGATTTGTTCAAGAATTGATATTGTAAGATCAGAAGCATTTATCGCATTTACAGATTTTAGAATACCAATAATTCTCTCCATAACAAGACTATTTGCTTCTTTTTTCACAAGATCATTTGTAAATTTCTCTAATGTATTCTTTGTAGCACCACGATTTACATATTCAACTATGCTATCTAATATTAGATTAAATATTTTTTTGAATTCCTCACTTTGTATACCGTATGAAATACTTTTATTTAAATAATCCGAAATATCTGTTCCTTCAATTTTTTGTTTTAAATGGCTTTCCAAAAATCCTGCAAATTCTATGGTATCTACACTATTTATCTTTTCTATAAAATACTCTATCAATTCTTCATATAAGTCACTTCTTGTACTTATATTTTTATCAACAAAGTTAATTAAACCATCAATCATATTAATCTGTTCAATTTTACTTCTCAAGACTTTTTTACTTAATAATTCATTCTCAACCATATAAGCTACAGCACTTACTATACTCTCTCTATTCTTGGTTATTATAGCCGTATGTGAAGCTATTATAGGTAGTTTCCCCACCAAAAATGGTTTTTCAAATAATGCAGTTATGGCAAACCAATCTGCAATAGCACCCACCAGTGCTGCTTCAGCAACAAAACTTAACATTTCAAACCATTGGCTACTCCCGAAATTAATCTTTATAATAGTAATTATAATAATTAATAATGTTAAACTAATAACTGATAAATCTGCTATTCTTTTATTCTTCATACCTATACTCCTAAACTATACTTAATAATAAATATTATAATACCTACTACACCACCTACAAGGGAACCATTAATTCGTATCAGTTGTAGATCGTTTCCAACCTTTGATTCGATTAATTCAATTAGCATAGTATCAGTGTATTTATTAAGATTTTCTTTAACCATTTTCCCAATTTTTTCATGATCATCATCTATTAATTTATTTATTATGTCTTTGCAAAACACATCTACTTTTCTTTGACTATCAAAATTTCCATCTAAATCCATCAACCAATTCTCTATAATAAGAAAAAGCTTATCATTTAAATTCCCGTTTTTCAGTGTTTTATTACTTATGTTTTCAAAATTTATTTTAATGTATTCTTCTACCTTAATATTTTCTAAAAGCTTAAATTTCCATTTTTCAATTTCAAATTTAAAATCCTCATTATTTTTAAATTCATCCAATTTTTCGTAAACCCACTGCTTTAGTATTAACCTAGCTTTATTATCATTACTTTTCATACTATTTAAGAACTTCTCAATCTTCTCTTGAATGCCAATTGCTAAATTATTATTACTGCCCTTAAATCCATTAATGATTTTCTTCCTTAAACTCTTACCCTCATAAGAAGAACGTGCTTCCGCTATAAACTTAATAAGTATATTTTTGAAATCCTCTGTTTGACAAAGCAATATTAATTCATCTAGAATAAAATTATAGACTTTATCCTCATACTCAGTTCTTAAGGAACTTTCTATAACTGAAACAATTAACCTATGTAAATCGAATTTTTTCAAACTAACTATAATCAAATCAGAAATAATTTTTTCAATGTCGTTGTTGTTTATTTTATTAATATTATCTTCAATCATTACTTTTAGTGCAGTCTTTATATTTTCAAATTCATTATTATTTTTTGTAAGTTCAATAATGAGCTTTGAAGTATCGTATTTACTAATTAATTTTTTCAAAATCTCTTGAGATAATAACTCTTCACTTACCATATTAGATAACCCATCAAAAATATTCTGTTTATTTTTAGGAATAGTTTTTTTCAGTAATTTGTTAATACCCCACCAATCAGCAAAACCACCAATCATAGAAGCACAACTCCCACTATACACAAGACCCCCTAAGAAGGTTTTATGAAATGGATAACTAAGTACATAAATACTAGAAGCCAATATTAAAATTAATGTTGCTTTATGACGATTCACTTTATTAAGCCTACTTTCTTTACATGATTTATTTTTATTTTATTGTTCTATTAATTTCTACCAAAACTCCTAAGGATAATATTTAAAAGTGATGGGTTAATATTTATTGTAAATCAACAAACACCTTTTTTCAATCTAACTAAATTAACATTCTGTTAAAAGGACTTTCAAAAACAACTTATTGTCTATTTAATTCTAATTTATACTTAACATAAGGACTATAATATTATTTTAAAAATCACTGAGAACACAAAATTCATAAAAAGCAGTGTAGAAAAAGACACTGTAGAAAATATTTCTTCAACAGTGTCTTCTATACTTAATACTAGCATATTCTTGGCAAGCCTTCACCGTATAAAATATCAATTACACGTTTTCCCCCAAGCCTTGTTATCATAGTAACTCCCTGCTCCTGCCTCATATAACCTATTACAACAGCATCCTTTGAAGCTTCAACATTATGTAAAATATTTATTGCTTTATCTTCATCTATTTTGTCCACAATAGCTAAAAACTTACCTTCATTACCCATATATATAGGGTCTAGTCCTAGTATATCGCATAGTCCCTTTACCTCCATATTAACAGGTATTTCATTTTCATATATATCAGCACCACAACCTGAGCTTTCAGCTAATTCATTTAATATTGTGCCAAGTCCCCCCCTTGTAATATCGCGCATTGCCTTAACTCTTATTCCATTATTAAGTAAGGCTAATACAGCACTATTAAGTGGCTGAGCATCTGAACTGATATTGTTTTTAATGCCCATTCTGCTACTGAGTATGCACCCATGATGATTGCCAAGTGTCCCTGATAAAATTATGGCATCCCCCTCGCAGCAGTTTGATGCACTTATATTAATACCTTCCTCTATAATGCCTATACCTGAAGTATTAATATATACTCCACCTTTACCTTCAATTACTTTTGTATCACCAGCAACAATTAAAACATTTGCTTCTTTAGCTGTAGCAGCCATAGACTCCGCTATTTTCGAAAGTGTCTCTGTATCCATACCTTCCTCAATAATAAAACCTACAGTTAGATACCGTGGCACAGCTCCCTGCATAAGAAGATCATTAGCTGTACCGCATACAGCAAGACGTCCTATATCCCCACCCTTAAAAAAAAGAGGGGTAACAACAAAAGAGTCCGTTGTAAACGCAACTTTTCCTCTTATATCTAGAACAGCTGCATCCTCCATTTTTTCTAGCACCTCATTTTTAAAGTGCTTGGCAAATACTGACTTTATAAGGTCGTTAGTTTCTTTTCCACCGCTTCCGTGGGACATATTTATAATCATTTTTTTACCTCCTGTTTAGTCACATTCAAATAAATAACAAGTCAAAGATGCTATTTATTTGAATGTGCCTTATACCATATTCCGCAGGCACCCTCTCCAGAAACCATACATGGTCCCATAGCCTTTGCTGGAGTACAACTTTTTCCGAACATCTCGCATTCTGGAGGATCAATTCTCCCCATAATAACATCACTACATTTACAACAAGATGCTTCTGCATAGCTATTCTGAATATCTCTACTACCTGCGTCAAATTGTGCATAATTATCTTTCAGATATAAGCCAGAATCAGGTAACTCACCAACCCCTCTCCAAAAGGCTTCAGAGCTTTCAAAATACTTGTCCATAAGTAAACGAGCCTTGGTATTTCCTGATGAACTAACAACAGATTTATATAAGTTGTGTGTCTCACATTTACCACTTTCAATTTGCTTAACTAAATCATAGATCCCCACAAGCACTTCCTCAGCAGTAAAGCCTGAAACTGCAAAGGGCTTTTCAAAATTTTTAGCTAAAGTTATATATGCATCGCTTCCAATAATTGTACTTACATGACCTGGAGCTATAAATCCATCTACAGTATTTTCCTCTGAGCATAAAATCTCAAGCACAGGTACAATAACCTTTAAAGCAGTTAAAAACTTAATGTTTTTTATTTCTTCTTTAATAATATATTCCATCATCAAAGCATATACAGGCACAGTGGTTTCAAAGCCTACTGCAGCAACTATATATGTTAACTCTGGTGTTTTCTTAGCCTTTTCTATAACCTCAAAAGGAGAATAAAATATATCAATTTTACCACCCTTAGCTTTTGCATCTGATAAGCTATCCTTAGTTCCTGGTACCTTCATCATATCTCCAAAGGTTAGGACTACTGTATTTTCCTTCATAGAATAGGAACAGAGCTTATCTATATAGCCTTGTGGAGTAACACATACTGGACAACCAGGCCCAGAACAAAGACGTATTTTAGGAGAAATTATGCTTCTCATGCCGTTTTTAGCTATGGAAGATGTATGAGTTCCACATACCTCCATTAATTTAAGTGGTCTGCCATTATAGTTAGCAAGATAAGAAATTACCTCCTGAAGTCTATCCATTAACTCATCCCCTGCGCTGCTTGAATATTAACTACTTCAGAAGGAGACCTTTCTCCTGAATTGTCATTAAAAATATACTCTAATTCCTTAAGAAGTTCTGATATTTCATCAGCCCTTTCTTTATCAATTACCTCTATAGCACAGCCCGCATGAACTAATACATAATCCCCTATTTTTGTATCTATAATTGCTGTTTCAACGTCAATTATATTACCATTAAAGTCTACCTTTGCTTTAGTACCCTCCATTGATATTATTAAACCTGGTATAGCTATACACATTACAATCATCCTTTCTTTAGGTTTTGCATACCGATATAAGCTTGTCCAAGTGCAATCCCACTGTCATTAGGTGGAACTTTATTATTAATATAAACCCTGTATCCATTTTCTCTAATGTTCTCTAAACATCTTTCAAGAAGAATAGAGTTCTGAAAAACTCCACCACTTAAAGCAACATCCCTTATACCGCTTTTAGAACTTATTATATTTATTACATTAATCACCATATCTGCTACAGAATAATGAAACCCTAAGGACAATGCACATATATGTACATCACCAGCATCCATTGCTCTTATAATAGTTTTTAAAAGTGAAGATGCATCAACTATTATTTCATTGTCCTCTTCATAAATATCAAAGCTCATTTCAATTGGCTCTATAGCCATTTCTTTAGCCTTTGCAGCCACATTTTCTAGTTTTATTGCACACTCACCTTCAAAACCATTATAATCACATACCTTTAAAATAGAGCTTATCACATCAAATAACCTTCCCATACTTGAACAGGGCCAAGTGTTAATATGATTTTTTACAGCTGATATAATGATATTCTTTCTTTCATCTGTAATAAATTCCTCCATACCTGTAGCTATAAGATAACAGGTGGAGGTTTTCCTTGCATCCTTCATGGATTCGTCTCCACCAAGTATATTAATATACTTTAAATGACCGTATCTCTTATAATTTGCTCCACTACAAACTAAAAACTCCCCACCCCAAATGGCTCCATCTTGTCCATAGCCTGTACCATCAAAGGCTACACCTATAACCTGATGGAGATTATGTTCTGCCATGACTGATGCAATATGAGCATGATGGTGCTGTACCTTAAGAAGCGGAATATTAAGTTTTTCTGCAAAAACAGTAGTAAAATACCCCGGATGCATATCACAAACAGCAAGCTCTGGCACAATATTAAGAAGTTCTTTCATATGCTCATAACTTTGCTTGTAAACCTTGTAGCTAGGCTCTTCCTCTAAATCTCCGAAATATTCACTAGGATATGTAAACTGGCCCTTTGCAAGGCAAAAGGAAGCTTTTAGCTGCGCTCCCGCTGCAAAGATAGTAAACTTAGGCATTAAATTACCTATAGTAAGATAGATAGGCATTGGCACATAGCCCCTTGAACGCCGTATAATCTGTCTTTGTCCTCCACATATTTTTGCCACAGAATCATCAAGACGTACGCGAATATCACGCTTATTGTAAAGTATTCCAGTAAGGCCTTTAGAAATAAACTGGAATATATCCTCTTCATCTTTTATTATTGGCAAATGTGATAAATTTGCGCTTGTCATTACAAGTGGTCCACATTTTTCAATAAGCATATGCTGAAGTGCTGTATAGGGAAGAAACGCTCCTAAAAATCTACTGTCTTTGTATACACTTTCGCAAATAGCTGAAGCTTTTCTTCTAAGCAATACTATAGGTATTGCATTTGATTCTAACAGCTGCCTTTCTTCTGGTGTTACTTCACAATAGGTTTCTATATCTTCAATGTTTTTAAACATTACAGCAAAGGGTTTTTCTTCTCGGAGCTTTATATCTCTTAGTTTTTCTACTACAGAAGTATTAAAAGGGCTACAGGAAAAATGATATCCACCCACCCCTTTTACGGCTATAATTTTGCCATTATTTATTTCCTTTACTGCTAAATTAAAAGCTTCTTCATCGCTTAACTCTATATTTTCTAAATTTCTATATATAAGGTATGGTCCACAATGCTTGCAGGATATTGTCTGGGCGTGATATCTCCTATCCTTTCTACTTGTATATTCAGTATTGCAAGACATGCACATTTTAAAATCAGCCATAGAGGTATTGCACCTGTCATAGGGTACACGATCTATGATGCTGTATCTCGGTCCACAAGCCATACAACTTATAAATGGATGTTTAGACCTGAGATTTGTATTATCCTGCATTTCTTTAAGACAATCTTCACATATAGGTAAATCTACAGGAAGCATTACCACTTCACTACTCACTTCATTGCTTTCTTCTATAATAAATTCTTCAAAATTTTCGTAAATGGCATCCACGACTTTAATATGAACTATTTCTGATTGTTTAGGCTTTTCATAACTAAGACCGTCTATGAAATCTTCAAGCTTATCTGTGCTCCCGGTAGCTTTTATTTTTACATATCCACCATGGTTACATACTTGCCCTTTAATACCATATTTATCTGCAAGCTTTGCAGTAAAGGGGCGGAAACCCACCCCTTGTACTATGCCATATATTTCAATGTCTACTGTCTTAGTGACTTTGTTTTTTCCCTTATCCATTCTGTCACTTCCTTAAAGCCTGTATTTTGTCTTGATGAAACTTTAACTACCAAAGCTGAAGGATTAAGAACTCTTACTCCAGACATGAAGTATTCCTCATCAAAATCTACATAAGGTATAAGATCACATTTGTTTATTATAATTATATCTGCCTTTTCAAAAGCAAGCGGGTATTTATATGGCTTATCACTTCCTTCTGTAACGGTCACTATGAGCATTTTAATATGTTCACCAATTTGAAATTCTGCAGGACAAACAAGGTTTCCTATGTTTTCTATAAACATAACTC
>JAJYBA010000064.1 GCA_021779235.1 Bacillota bacterium | reverse complement strand
ATTCTCTACTATTTCAATTCCCTCTTCAAAGAATAGGGAGGCGTAAAGAATATGTTCTGGGGTAAAATATTCATGATTGGACATTTGAGCTTCATTATAAGCTGCGGTAATAATTTCATTTACTATATTATCTAATTGCATAATTACTCCTCTTCTAAGGTTAATTTTAATGGAAAGCCACTTTCCTCACACATCTCCATGGCTTGAGCAATCTTTGTTACACCTACATCATAGCTGTATACTCCTGCAATGCCGCTACCTTTTTTATGAACATCAAACATAATTTTTGTGGCTTCCACAACCTGTTTTTTAAAAACTCCAACTAAAACTTGCACAACAAATTCCATACTTGTATAGTCATCATTATGAATGATAACCTTGTACTTACTGGGTTTCTTAATCTTCATTTCTATTTTCTCTTTAATACTAACTTCTTCGTCAAAAATCTTTTGTTCCGACATAATCAACAACTCCACTATTAAAATTAAATCATCATTTTCGATGCTACAATATTAACTACTTCAGAAGGAGCCTTACCTCCTTGAAGACCTCTAGAGTAGATAACAATTCTCAATTGTTATTGCCTACTTGTAGAAGCGGGAGACTTTCCTTCTGAAATGTCATTAAATGTGCCTTAGCATCTAGGCTCACTACCAGTGAGCATCCCTTTTAGGATAGCATAAGCTCATCCCACACCACTCTTCACTTCAATGGCATTAACTGGACAATTTTTACTACAAGCTCCACACTCCATGCAAAGATCTTTTTTATTTAGTTTTATTTTATTATTTTCAAATATAAAGACCTCATGCGGGCAAACTTTTAAGCACATTCCACAAGCAATACATTTATCCTCATAAAACTTTATAGAAGTTACATTCTTTAGATATTTCATTTTTCTATTCTACCCCCTTTTACTTATAATAATCGTCACCTGCGGTGCCGTAATATTAACGACTTTAGAAGGAAATTTATATATTCATTAAAGTTTTCCATTTGTTAAAGTATGAGCTCTTCAACTTATATAAATGGCTACCTACCTTCTAAAATGTCGTTAAACTTGAAACAATCATAAGTATTACTCCTATAACTGAAGCTATAATAACTATAGGCATTACCCTAATGGTTTCTTTTAATACGCCTGAAAAAGATGTATATGTGCTAGAACCAGTAAAATTCAAGCCTAAATAGGTAGTTATGGAGGTTAACAATAATGTATTAGATACCATTATAATCAGAGAATCACCATATAAAAATGTACTACTAAAATATATTGTTATTACAGACCAAATTAATCCAACCACAACCCCCTTTAGTGCAAAGGAGTTAAAAGGAATTATTGGCAGAAATATAGGTATAAGTACTGTGCCTAGCAAAATAGCTATTAAATATGGAATACTATTTATCATACTCAAATTAAGTATCTCTAAAAAACTTAGATTATGGTTAGATATAAAGTTTACAAGTAAAAATAGTAATGCTACTATAGGAAAATATTTCATCTTCTGAATAGTTTCCACTGGCGTTAATGCTGCTCTATCTAATATATTGAATTTAACTTTTCTCATATCCGGCGTAGCCTCATATCCATTTTGCAAAAATTCTTTAATATCCACTGCCGCTACAGGTCCATATATAACCTTAAAACCAGTATATTTAGTTATTATATGAGCCGAAACTCCAGGTGCAGCAAGCTGTGGTAATATTAAGATCTTATTTTTTACTACTGTATCAAGTTTAGTTTGTCTCATTCTTTTTAAGATTTCCTGTGATGAAAAAGTACCTTTCCCCGCAGCACACCAAACATTTATACCCTTTGTATCAATAATAAGAAGCCATAAACTTAAATTCGCGAGTTTTACTCTGAGTTTATCAAAGGTAAATTTATAATTAGCACTTACAAGCACTGGGGAATTTTCATCTGGATTACCTATAGCATATAGCCCTGGCTCTATAGCATAATTATTTCTGTTAATGTTTAATCTTATTAGTGCCCCACCTAGTATGTCCTTTTTAGTTAGGCTAGTACTTATCTTTTTTATCTTTCCTATTGGTAATTCTAAGTTCTCCTCTACTAAATGTTCTATATTTCTATACTTTATTTCTGTACTACTGTCTTTCTTTAATCCCATCCTGGAATTTTTTGTATCCGGGGATCAACAAGCTTTATTTTCTATTCCATCTAGATTCATTGATAATACCTCCCTCTAATTGTATAAAAGGATTAAACATGTATAAATTTATTATAGTATAACTTTTAGTTTTTATAAATGTATTTTTAGATTAAGCATTATAAATAATCACTACTAATTATTTTTTGCGTAATAATATTTATATCTATGTTTAAATTAAAATAATATGGCAAAAATATTAAATGTTAAATGAACTTTATTTTATTCTCCTAATAAATAAACTTCATTTTTCAATTCACTCAATTATACTAAATCATATTCTCTAAAAGCTCTTTCAAACAGTAAAAACCCCAAGTTAGCTTGGGGTTTTTATTTTCAAGTTTATTATCTTAGCTCTATTTTTGAGTTTTTAGATGAAACTATAAATGTAGTTTTTTCAAACTCATTTTTATTGACATCAAAATTAATTGCTTTTCCATCTACTAATATTTCTCTGGCAATAAAATTGTTAATATTAAATGTAAAACTTTCATAAGCTGATTTATAATTACTATGAATAATGTTTATATTTAAAATTACCTCTTCTTTAAAGGCTTCAATAGTAAATTCATATAAATTATATTCTCCATCCTTGTATTTAAAACTTTCACCATCATCTTCATAGTGAACATATTTCCCCTCACCTACATACACATCAAGTATAAGGTTTTTATTTTTATTTTCATTCTCACCTACATAACTTTGTGGCTCATAATTAGGTATTATGCTACCTGCTTTAATAAACATTGGACATATATCTAGAGGAGTTTTGCGAGTTATATATTTTTCTCCTTCTATAACTTCTTTTGTCCAATAATCTATCCAAGTTCCCTTTGGCAAATATACAGTTCTTGCCTTTTGACCTTGCTCTAAAACTGGTGCCACAAGAATGTTCTCACCAAACATAAACTCATCATTGATTTCATAAGTTTTTTCATCCTGCTGATAATGTAGTATTAATGGTCTTATTACTGGAAGCCCAGTATTCTCTGAAGCCCACATCATATCATAAAGATATGGAAGTAGCTTGTATCTTAATTTTATATATTTTCTATTTATTTCTTCAGTTACTTCATCAAAAGCCCAAGGTTCCTGATCTCTTGTATGCATACCTGAATGATTTCTAAATAATGGGCTAAAGCATCCTACCTGCACCCATCTTGATAAAAGCTCTGCAGTACAGTCGGAACTAAAACCACCTACATCAGTGCCACAAAACGTAAGTCCACTAAGCCCTAGATTCATAAGCATTGGAATGGACATTCTAAGATGTTCCCAAAAGCTTTGATTATCCCCTGTCCAACCAGTAGAATATTTTTGAGTCCCTGCATAACAAGCTCTTGTTACAACAAAAGGTCTTTTTCCTGTATATTTTTTTATGCCTTCAAAGGTAGCTTTTGCCATAAGATGTCCGTACACATTATGAACTTCTGTATGGTCACTAAGTCTGCCATCATTATCAAACATAACATCATCTGGCAATGGTCCTCTAAAGCTAGCAGGTTCATTCATATCATTCCATATGCCTTCTACTCCGGCATCCATCATGATCTTTTGGTTTTCACTCCACCACTGCCTAACTTCTGGTTTTGAGTAGTCTGGATATAGTGAATCCCCCGGCCATACTTCATTTACATAAGGAAGCCCATCCTTATCTGTAGCAAAATAATTATTTTTAATACCTTGCTCATATATGTCATATCCCTTGTCTTTTTTAACGCCGGGATCAATTATTGTAACAAGTTTAAAGCCCATTTCTTTAAGTTTTCTTATCATTAATTTAGGGTCTTCAAACTTTTCTTTATCCCAAGTAAATACTCTATATCCATCCATATAATCAATATCTAAATACAGCACGTCACAAGGTATGTCTTTCTTTCTAAAGTTTTCTGCAAGCTCCATTACTCTACTTTCTGGTGCATAACTCCATCTGCACTGTTGATAACCTAAAGTCCATTTTTGTGGCAATGGCGTCTTGCCTGTGAGATATGTATATCTGTCTAATATGTCTATGACCTTTGGCCCTGCTATAAAATAATAGTCTAGATTGCCATCGTTTGCACCAAAGTAATAGTACTTAGAATTTTCCTTACCCATATCAAAGTAGGATTTAAAAGTATTGTCAAAAAATATTCCAAAAGCTTGTTTCTCTCTTAGAGTGATGAAAAAAGGTATAGATTTATAAAGAGCTTTATGGCTTTCCACATGTGGAGATGGATCATCCGTATTCCACATTTCATATTGATAGCCATGTTTATTTAAAGGCCCTGTCTTATCTCCAAAGCCATAAAAGTACTCATTTCCCTTCATGGTCTTAATTACTTCAACTTTATGTGTAGCGTAATTCTTTTCTATTTTGTGTCCTTCTCCCTCACCAATACTGCCATTACCACGTCTTACGAAAGGTTCCCTGCTACTTCTATAGTCTTCACAAAGTAGTATACCGTTTGCATCAAAAAAATCCACCTTAAAATTATCATATATAAGAACCTTTACAGCTTCTGTAGAAATTTCTATTCTATCTTCACATTGAGTTACTTTTATATCACAATTTTGAGCTATTTCACCTTCAATAGCCCTAGAGAAATGTTCCTCTCTTTTAAAGGCTGCAAATACATTTATTATGTATGGAGTTATTACTTCTATCTCTCCTATTTTCTTTTCAAAACTTATTTTCACTTTATTTCCCAAACGCTCAAAGCTTTTAATCTTTCCAAACATCCTGTATCTTACCTTCTTTCCTAGGCACATTCCAATAAATAACTAGTCAGTACGAGATGGAGATTTGACTTATTATTTATTTTCACGTAACTAAATTCATATTCAATGTTTTTTAACTTAATCCCTTATATAATAATTTATTCCGTACTTTAAGTCTATGGCTTTTAAATTTTATATAGATATGCACAAATTCAACATATTAAATTTGTGCATACTTATAGAATAAAGGCATATATCGCTATGTATGCAGATCTCTATGCTAAGAAATTCTGTACACTTTGCTCAATATGCCTTTTATTAAACTGTGAATTTTATACTTTATTCAGTTTTACCTGTAAAATGAAAATCTTCTATTTTCAATGCAGGCACATAATTAAATCCAAAAGCTCCTGGAACTTTAGTTCTTTCGGCGCTTATGCCTGTAACCTTATTGAAGGCATGTAACATACTTTCTGTAAATCTCATATTTTTTACAGCACCTTTGATTTCACCATTTTCAATTAAAAATAATCCATCTCTTGTAAGGGCTGTTAAAATAGCTTGTCTTGGGTCTACTATATTCATGTAATGGAATCTTGATACAAGAAGACCTTTCTTTGTAGACTTTATAAGTTCTTCTGAAGTATCATTTCCACCTTCCATAACAAGATTTATAGGTATGCCACCTTCACCTGCGTAGCCAAAGGAATGGCCTGTAGGTTTTACATCGTCTGCAATGGCAGTTTTTACATCATATGAAAGCTCTTTAGCCACACCATTTTCAATTAAGTTTAAGCTAGTCCGCGCATATCCCTCAAAATCAAAATAAAGAGGCATAGTATTTTCATTTTTAACATCATCTCTTATAGTTATGTTTTCACCAAAAACCTTCTTCCCAAGCTTTCCAGTAAGAAAACTTGTTCCTGTTCTTACATCCTTTGCACTAAAGCCTATAAAACTCATATACATTAAAAGGTCCCCTACTGCTAAAGGCTCTAAAATTACATCATAGCTTCCTGGTTCTATAGAAGTTGGGTTAACACCATTTTTGCATTTACTATACGCATCCTTAAAGCTTTCTACTACGTCTAATTCCTCAGCTTTATTTGTACTATATTCTACATAACCTGAAGCTCCATCTTTATGCATAACTACTGCATTAAAGCTTACTGTATCTATTCTTGCATATCTTCTAACATTTTTATTATTACCCATACAGATGCCAAAAGTTGTTAAAGATAAGGCTCCTGCAGCTGCATAATCTTCCCCTAATAAATCAATACCTTCTTTTATGAGTTTTGCTCTATTTAGGATATTGAATTTTTCTAAAAGGTTAGCCACTTCTGAAAGAGACAAATCATCGTCCTCTGAAGCAATTTCTAATGGATAAGTAAGCTCAGGAAGTTCTATTTCTCCCTTTGGTAAGAATTTTAAGTTTTCCTCTGCATCTCTTACTGCTTCAGTTAACCCTTCTTCCGATAAAAGATTTGTCGTAACTGATGCTATCTTTTTATCATGAATAACAGTAATAGTTACGCTATCCTCTGCATTGTATACATTTTGATGAATCTCCGAATTTGCAAAGCGAGTAAGTCCTTCTTCTTTACACATTATAGATACCATAGTGTAATAATTGCATTTACTTAAAACTTTATCTATTATTTCATATGCAGCTTCCTTATTTAACATCTTTAACACCTACCTTTACATTTCTAAATCTTGCAGGAGCTGTTCCATGACCCACATGAGCTGTCTGTCCAGGTTGTCCTTTTCCACAGTTTGGTGTACCGTAAAGTGTCCAATATTTTTCGTTACAAATTCCATCACAACTGCTCCAGAATTCTGGTGTTATTCCCGTATATATAGGATTTTTATAAATCTTCCCTGTAAGTTTTCCATTCTCTATTTTATAAGCTAGTTCTGTAGCAAACTGGAAGTTAACTCTCTTATCATCTATACTCCAACTCTTATTAGTGCATAAATATAAGCCTTCTTCTATACCTGCAAAAAGCTCATCTAATTCAAAAGTCCCTGGCATTAAACTAATATTAGTCATTCTTACTATAGGCATATTTTGCCACCCATCAGCTCTATTTGTACCATTAGATTTTTGATTGATTTTCACTGCGGTGTCTCTTGAAGAAATAAAATTCTTAAAGATGCCCTTGTCTATGATAACAGTCCTTTGAGCTTTAACTCCATCATCATCATATCCAAAAGAACCTAATCCCCTTGGTGATGTGCCATCTGCCACCACAGTAACAAGCTCTGAGCCATATTTAAAGTTTTTATTTAATTTATCAACAGTTACAAAACTCATACCTGCATAAGCAGCCTCTGACCCAAAAACCCTATCTAATTCTACAGGATGTCCTATACTTTCATGCACTTGAAGAGCTAACTGTGAACCGTCAATAACTATATCAAAACGGCCGCTTGGACACTCCTCTGCATTTACAATCATTTCTGCTTCTTTGCCAATACGTTCAGCATTCTCTACTAAGTTTAATGATTTAACATATTCATAACCAGCTGTAGCATGGTTCCCTCTAAAAGAATTAGGATAACTTCTTCCTTGAACATCATCATTACTTGAAGCTAAAGCTTCAATACCTGCACCTGACTCATATAAAGTTTGAGTTATATAGCTACCTTCTGTATCTGCGTAAATTTTTTCTTCCTTTTGAAAATCCATAGAAGCTGTAGTTTTAGATAAATTAGCTCCTTTTCTCATATTTTTTTCTGCCTTTAAAAGAAGTTCAATTTTTTCTGCTTTTGACACAGTAAAGGGATCGATTTCTATAGGTGTTACGTAATTATCCATCACTACATCTTTTTCTGCCATTCTTATTTTTTCTGTCTGAATCATTCTACTAGCTTTTGCCAGTTCCAGTGCATACAATGCTGTTTCTTCTAATCTATTTAAGTCCTGAGTACTAGAAAAACCTAAGGAACCATCTAATATTACCCTAATACCTACTCCCTTACTTCTCGTGTTAGAAATACTCTGAACTTTTAAATCCTCAGTAGAAATGTTTTCTGACATTCGATCAACCATTCTTATATCTGCATAGTCAACACCTTTTTCTTTTAACATGTCTAATGTTTTTATTATCTCTGTTTTCAAATTATAGCCCCCTTTATATTTATCTAGAATAAGGCATCTTTTAAAATAACTTTCAGTATGTAGTTCATTTTTTTCAGATGCCTAAAAAACACCTCATAAAATTAACCTTTATTTTATATTCTATATTAAACTTTAGAACCTTTTGTATTTTTACAATATTTCCATTAATTTGAATACATTGTATTATTATATTCAGAT
>JAJYBA010000063.1 GCA_021779235.1 Bacillota bacterium | reverse complement strand
AATTCAAATATTTCATATTAAGATATTAGCACGTAATTATATTTTTGTCAATTTTTGAATTTTATTTAAGTATTTTTCATTACTGACATTACATTGATACATGGTGCAACATTGACTTCACCTTTCATATCATTTTTTCTAACGAAGTATAATAATCTTAGCATTTCTAGGTAAATACACAGAAATAGACGATTACGAGGAAATAATTTCATCTTATAAGCCCCCCAAATCACTAATTTTATACAAAAAAAAACCTATATAATAGACATTTTAAAAAAAAGTCTATTATATAGGTATCAGTTTGTTTTGTTAAAATATGGTGTATTTTGAATAAAGATTATTTTAAATTTTCTATACTTTGAATTACTACCTTATACATTTCTTTATATTTCTCACCCTTGGCCTTTTCTTCCTCTACAACTTCTACTGGAGCTTTAGCTGTAAATCTTTCATTACAAAGTTTCTTTTCTACTCTGTCTATTTCTTTTTCTAGTTTTTCTTTTTCCTTATTTAATCTTTCTAATTCTTTTTCTAAATCCACAAGCTCTAAAAGCGGCATATATACTTCTGCACCTTTAGTTACTACTGTAACTACATTTTCTGGAGCTTCTTCTTTAGAATTTAAGAATATTACTTCGCTGGCTGAAGCAAGTTTCTCGAAATAAACTAACCCTTGCTCAAACGCTTCTTTTCCTTCTGTAGCATAGATAAATGTTTTAGCTTTTCTTGAAGGTGGTACGTTCATTTCCGCTCTAGCATTTCTTACATCTTTTATAGCTTCTATAATATAGTTCATGCTTTCTTCAGCTTTTTCATATTTAAGTTCTTCGCTATATTCTGGCCATTTAGATATTGTTATTGACTCACATTCTGTTTGTACATGAGTAAATATTTCTTCTGTTATATATGGCATAACTGGATGAAGTAATTTAAGTCCTGTAATTAATACTGTATTCAATACATTAAGAACGATACCTTTTGCTTCTCCATCTTCAGCGTATAATACAGGTTTAACAAGTTCAATATACCAATCACAGAATTCAGTCCACATAAAGTCATAAACCTTTTGAAGAGCTACTCCAATTTCATATTTCTCGATATTTTCTGTAACTTCTTTCGCTACAGTGTTCATTCTTGATAATATCCACTTATCGGGAGCAGTGTAGTTTTTATTATCTTTATATTTCATCATTAATTCTTCATTTAAGTTCATCATAACAAATCTTGAAGCATTCCATATTTTATTTGCAAAGTTTCTAGCTGCTTCTACTCTTGACTCATAGAATCTTATATCACTTCCAGGAGCGTTTCCTGTAGCAAGTGAGAATCTTAAAGCGTCTGCACCGTATTTTTCTATTACTTCAAGTGGGTCCGTACCATTTCCTAGAGACTTAGACATCTTTCTTCCTTGGTCATCTCTAACCATTCCATGCATTACTACTGTTTCAAATGGTACTTCTTGCATATTATATATACCTGAGAAAATCATTCTTGCCACCCAGAAGAATATAATATCGTATCCAGTTACTAAAACACTTGTTGGATAGAAGTATTTTAAATCCTCAGTATTATTGGGCCAACCAAGTGTTGAGAACGGCCACAATGCAGAACTGAACCAAGTATCAAGCACATCTTTATCTTGTTCTAAATTTGTACTATTACATTTATCACAATTTGTTGGTGCATTCACTGCAACTATAATTTCTCCACAATCTTTACAGTACCATACTGGAATTCTATGTCCCCACCATAATTGTCTTGATATACACCAATCTTGAATGTTCTCCATCCAATTGTAGTAGGTTTTTTCAAATCTCTCTGGAACAAATTTAGTTTGCTTTTCGCGTACAGCCTCTATAGCTGGCTTTGCAAGAGATTCCATTTTAACATACCATTGTTTTGAAAGCATTGGCTCTACAGTAGTTTTACACCTATCGTGAGTACCTACATTGTGAGCATGTTCTTTTATTTTAACTAGTAGACCTTCTTTATCTAAATCTTCTATAATAAGTTTTCTTGCCTCGTATCTATCAAGACCTGAATATTTCCCATAACCTTCACATATAGTTCCATTTTCATTCAGAACCACTACTTGTGGTAAGTCATGTCTCTTTCCTACTTGGTAATCATTTGGATCATGTGCCGGAGTTATTTTAACTGCGCCTGTTCCAAACTCCAAATCAACGTAGTCATCTGCAACTATTGGTATTTCTTTATTTACTAAAGGTAAAATTAATGTTTTACCTACTAAATGAGCATATCGCTCATCTTTAGGATTCACTGCTACTGCTGTATCTCCAAGCATAGTTTCTGGTCTAGTTGTAGCTATTTCTAAGAATTCATCGCTGCCTACTACTGGATATTTTATATGCCAGAAGTGACCACCTTGTTCTTCAAATACTATTTCAGCATCTGAAATTGCTGTCATACATTTTGGACACCAGTTTGTTATCCTATTTCCTTGATAAATAAGCCCATCATTATATAATTTAACGAAAACTTCTCTTACTGCTTGATTTAAGTTTTCATCCATAGTAAAGCTTTCTCTTGTAAAGTCAACAGAGCAACCCATTTTCTTTATTTGCCCTCTTATTTTTGCTCTATATTCATCAGTCCATTCCCAAACCTTTTCTAGGAAGGCTTCTCTTCCCATTTCTTTTTTCTTAAGCCCTTTCTTTAAAAGTTCATTTTCAACCTTTACTTCTGTTGCAATACTAGCATGATCTTCTCCTGGAAGCCAAAGTGTGCTATATCCTTGCATTCTTTTAGTTCTTATTAAAATATCTTGAAGAGTATTATCAAGAGCGTGACCTAAGTGTAATTGTCCTGTAATATTTGGTGGTGGCATTACTATTGTGAATGGCTTTTTATCTTTATCAACCTCTGGAGTAAAGTATCCTTTTTCTTCCCACCAGGCATAAAGTCTTTCTTCAAATTCTTTGGGATCGTAGTTCTTAGCAATATTATTGTTTTCTTCCATAATTAACTCCTCCTATTTATCTTAGTATATATAAATTTTCAAAATATAACCTTATTAGTTAAGAATCAACAGCAAATAATTCTTAACCATTATCTTCAAGTTTTTAGACAAATAAAAAAGAGCTCTCGTCTATAAAAGGACGAAAAGCTCGCGGTACCACCTTTTTTCCTGCAAATCTACAGGCTCTTGATAATTTAACGATTAAGAAAACCGTCTTTGTCTACTACTCATATTACATAAATTCAACAAAGAAGCTCCGAAGCTACCTTCAAGGTTTTTCATATAGAAGATCTTACAGCCTATGAATCTTCTTCTCTTAATACTATTTTCCCTTTACTCCTCTTCATCTAAGCTTTTAAAGGTTTTATGAAATTTTCATTTATTTCTTATTATACCGCTTAATTTTTATATGTCAAGATATTTCATTTTTTAATTCTCATTTGTAATTCAATTACTACTCCTACTAATATTCCAAACATATAACAAAATAAATCACTCCATAGAAATCCCTGACCTAGTATTAATCTCCCTATAATAGTTTTTCTAATTCCATCAATCCATGGTGCATGATATAATTGACTTATCTCTATTCCAAAGGAAAAAAGCAAAGCAATTATTGATACTTTCATAATGGATTCCCTTTTCAATAACAAACCAATAATAAAAAACACCATCAGTGCCCATAATATATCTCCAGAGTATTTACCAATTATATAAGGTAAATGAGCCTGATATTTTCTTGAAGCGAGTCCCATGCCGATAACTAAAAAAGTGAAAATTAAATAATTAAATCTACTTCTATTCATCTTAATCAACATATTCTACACCTAGCAGTATAAATCCTATTAGTGACCCCTTCAGTTCTTTCATAACAGTAATTTCCAGCATGTTTTCTCCTCCTTCTATTGCATGTTCTACTTTAATTTATGACTCATACCATTCTTCCTTAAAATATAGGTTATTTTCCTAATATTTTAGATAACAAATCAGTTATGGTGAATATAACTGAAACCACAGTTAATAGTGCCATCATAATTACTATTGCTTAATTACATTTTTTATTGAATCCATGTTTTATTGTTCCTTAAATCATACTATATAATTTAGTGGTACTTATCATATCAATCTTTATTCTCATTTTTTTCATATATAATCATGTACATATTCATATTTTCACCATACGGTTTCATTTTCTTACATATTACCATTAAACTTTTAAAGAAAACAATTGCCCCATTAAATTTAACGACTAATATTTTAGTTCCAAATTTTAAATGTCACATCCACATAATTTTTCATATTATAAAATGATAACAACTTTATAATATGGAGGTATCTATGAAAATTAGAAAAATCTCAATTCTTTCTCTACTTCTCTCTCTTGCCTTAATAACGACTTTACTTTCTGGATGTAAAAAAGATAATAATGAAGCTTTAGTAAAAGTAAAATTAAATGAAGTAGTTCGTTCTATTTTCTATGCTCCTATGTATGCAGCTATTTCTGAGGGTTTTTTTAAAGAAGAAGGTATTGAAATTGACCTTTCAACTGGGCAAGGTGCAGACAAAACTATGCAACAAGTATTAAGTAATGCTGTTGATATAGGTTTCTGTGGACCAGAGCAAGTTATATACATCTACAATCAGAAGCGGGAAGATTATCCTGTGATTTTTGCACAATTAACACAAAAGGATGGTGCTTTCTTAGTAGCTAGAAATGCTGAAACAGATTTTAGCTGGGAATCCTTAAAAGGTAAAACTGTAATTGGTGGAAGACCTGGAGGAGTACCTGAAATGGCTCTTGAATATGTTTTAAGAAATCATGGCATTAAACCTGGGGAAAATATAGACCTTATTACGAACCTCGCTTTCACCGCTACTGGAGGAGCTTTCAAGGGAGGCACTGGTGATTATGTTACTCTTTTTGAACCCACTGCTAGTATGATGAAAAAAGATAATTCTGGGTATATTGTAGCCTCCGTAGGAGAGTCTGCTGGAACCATGCCTTACACCTGCTTTTTTGCTACAAAATCTTATATAGAAAAAAATCCAGTAATAATAGAAAAGCTCACTAGAGCAATTTATAAAGGTCAAAAATGGGTAAGCAGTCATTCTGATGAGGAAATATGTAATTCAATTAAATCTTACTTCCCTGGAGCAGATCAAGATGCTTTGATTTCATCTATTAAAAACTATAAAAAAATAAATGCACTTTCACCAAACCCAATATTAAAATCAGAGGATTTTAGCAGACTTATGGACATAATACAATCCTACAAAGCAGACTTAATTCCTGAAAGACCTGCATTTGATAAAATTGTTAACAATACCTTTGCTGAAAAAGTAGTTAAAGATTTAAAATAAAATTTAAGACTATGCAATGAAGGTTCGGAATTTATGATATTCAAGGTAGTAGAGTTCTCCCATTCTCCTACATGCCTTGCAAACGAACTCAAAACAAGAAATTCCATTAAGAAATTCTAATCTTTTGCTATCAACCTTAGTCATAAATGAAATTATGAAGTATTACGCAGATTAAATTTAAGCTATACAAGACCTACTTATATTCTTAAGAAACCTGATAAAGAAAAACAAGAAGGATTAAAAAAACTTATCAGTTGGGATATTGACCATATATTATTCCAAGATGAATATATGATTAGAGATTGGCAAGCTATATAGAAGAATTTGTTTGTAAAAGGTCATCAACGAAAAATTCCTACCTACAGTAACAATTTTGGAGTGAAATTAGTAGGGATATTGGATTATGGTATAGGTAAAGTTTACTGTCAAGAACATGATAGATATGATGCAGTTGTATTTAAAAAAATTCTTAAAAGAGATATTAAACCAATACCCTACGGGTAAAATCATAATATTTCATTAAGCACATAAATAAACCCCCTACACAAATCATAGACAGGCCATGTATTAAGATGTAGAAACTTTATTGAAACATATATATCTTAATATTATTCGAAGCAAATTATGAAAGTTATCATTATTGTAGAAATGCAAATAAATTCGAAGAAGCAAACTATAATTGTGAAAGTTCGGAATTTAGGAGTGTGGCGGATAGTATATAATGAGTTTTACAGACTCTTAGTTTATGCAATGACAAATTTTCGTAAGCAGCCTAGGACGGGCTGCTAGCACTTCTGAGACAGGATGTCGAATAAGTGCGTTAGGAAATTTTTCATAGAATAAACTTAGAGGCTGTTAACGAATGTTCTACTATCAGAACATCCTAAATACCGAACCTTCACCTTTTGTTTAAAATTACTACTTAGTCTACTTTTTTATCACTAGCTACTTCCCCATGTGCAGTTTCAACTTCTACATTACCTTTAAGATTCTTTAATGCAACAGACATCATGAGCTTTATTCTATTAATTTGATTTACTTCACTGGCACCTGGATCATAATCTATAGCAGTTATATTGGCCCCTGGATACCTTCTCTTTAGCTCCTTGATCATTCCTTTACCTGTCACATGGTTAGGAAGACAAGCAAAAGGTTGCATACATACTATATTCTTTGTGCCACTTTCAATAAGCTCAACCATTTCCGCTGTCAAAAACCACCCTTCACCTGTTTGATTTCCCATAGATAAAATAGGCGCTGCTCCCTGTGCAAGTTCCTGTATAGTTTTTGGTGCATGAAATCTTTTACTATTATCTAAAACTATTTTCATATGTTTTCTAAAACTTTCTATATAGCCAATGGCTATATTATTTAGTATTTTATCTGTCTTACTCTTGCCCAAATATTCATATTTAAAGTTAGCATCATAAGCACAGTATAAGAAAAAGTCAGTTAAATCCGGCATAACTGCCTCTCCACCTTCATTTTCAATAACTTCTATAATGTTATTGTTAGCTGTAGGATGAAATTTAACTAAAATCTCACCAACTAGACCTATCTGAGGTTTTAAAATATTTTTTAGTTCTAAATTATCAAAATCAGTTACTATTGAAGAAATATTGTTTTTAAATTCTTTACTACTTCCCTTTATTACAGCTTCTTTGCATATTATTACCCATTTTTCATAAAGTAAATTAGCTGAGCCTATTACCATTTCATAAGGTCTAACCTTGTAAAGCACTCTCATAAGCAAATCTCCGTATACTAAGGCCATCATTGCTTTTTTAATCATTGAATATGTGAATTTAAAGCCTGGATTACTCTCAAGGCCAGAAGCATTTAAAGATATCACTGGAACTTTTGAGAATCCAGCTTCCTTCAAGGCTTTCCTAAGGAATCCAATGTAATTTGTAGCTCTACAACCTCCACCAGTTTGAGAAATGATAACAGAAGTATTTTCTATATCATATCTACCTGATTTTAAAGCCTCAATTATTTGTCCTATTACAATTATTGTGGGATAACAAGCATCATTGTTTACATATTTTAAGCCTTCCTCCACTGCTAGAGTATCTACTGAAGGTAAAATCTCTAAATTATATCCTGATGAATTAAAGGCTTCCTGTACAAATTGAAAGTGTATTGGAGACATTTGCGGAGATAAAATCGTGTGTTTTTTTCTCATTTCTTTGGTGAAAATAACCCTGCTGTGGATCTCCTCAATCTTCTTAGGCGTAATTCCATTCTTATCCCTTTCATTAAGTGCAGCCTTTAAGGACCTAATTCTAATTCTTGCTGCTCCTAGATTATTGCCCTCATCAATTTTTAAAGTCGTATATATCTTGCCGTTATTTCCCAAAATCTCTTGAACTTGGTCCGTTGTTACTGCATCAAGTCCGCAACCAAAAGAATTTAGCTGAATAAGCTCAATATTTGGTTCTTTCGCTACAAAACTCGCTGCTGCATAAAGCCTTGAATGATACACCCACTGATCTACTATTCTTAAAGGCCTTTCAATAATACCTAAATGAGCCACAGAATCCTCAGTAAGTACAGGCATATCAAAATCCGTAATTACGCTTGGGATTCCATGATTAATCTCTGGGTCTATATGATAAGGTCTCCCTGCTAAAACTATTCCTTTCTTTCCGGTTCTTCTAATATATTCTATGACTTCCATTCCTTTATTTTGAATGTCTAATCTTACCTTTTCCGTTTCGGTCCATGCTTTTTCAGTTGCCATAGAAATTTCTCTTTTATCAATTCCAAAACCAGCTAACTCCTCAGCTAATCTCTTAACTAATTTTTTCTTATTGTCCAAAGATATAAAAGGATTTAGGAACCTAATATTTCTTTCTTTCAAAATATCCATATTATTTT
>JAJYBA010000062.1 GCA_021779235.1 Bacillota bacterium | reverse complement strand
TGTTTGATTTTAATGTATATAATGACAAATATAAATATGAAGTTACTTATAAAGACAACTATAAGGTTGAAGTTATTAGTATGCAAAATAATAAAAAATACATTATAGATATATCCAATAGGGAAGTAGATTATTTAAATGAAATATACTATAAGGATGGAAAGCTAAAGAATCCAATCAGTGGATTTGTAAATCCTCTAAGTGGTTTATATCCTGTAGATTTTGATTCAAATGGAGTATATGAGTTATTGGCCTATCAAAAAATAGCTGGAAGATATAATGCGGACTCTTTAGGTTATATTATGAATACTTTAAAATGGAAAGATAATATGTTTATACTGGATAATCAGAATGTAGCTATTTTTGGAGCTGAGGGATAGATTTATTTTAGCAACGCATAAGTGGGGGAGTGAGGAAATCTCGAGTTTTGTTACTTTATAAAGGGTATAGCAAGATTTTTGCTATACCTTTTATGAATTCCAAAGTACTTATTTTAATTTTTTATAACACTTTTTTCTTTATTAACCATCCAAATTCTGAAACTGAACATACTCTTTATATTCCTCTAGTCTCTTCCCTTAGCCATGCTCTCTCTTCTTCATCTAAATGAGGAGCAAGTTTTGTGTATACATCCTTATGATAATTGTTTAGCCATTGCTTTTCGCTTTCAGTGAGCATGTCTTTATTGATTCCAGCTAAGTCAATTGGGCAATAGGTGATTGCTTCAAACTTCATAAATTGACCAAACTCTGTTTTCTCATCTTCAACTACCAGCATAATATTTTCAGTTCTAACGCCATGTTTTCCTTCTTTGTATATTCCAGGCTCATTAGTAATAATCATACCCTTTTCTAATTTTATAGTATTAGGTACTTGGCTAAAACCTTGAGGCCCTTCGTGAACATTTAAGAAGAAACCTACTCCATGACCTGTTCCGCACTTATAATCTAGACCCTGCTCCCAAATCGGTTGTCTTGCGAGTATATCTAAATTAGAACCTGTTGCTCCATGTAAGAATTTAGCCGAGCTTAAGGCAATGAATCCTTTTAACACTAAAGTAAAATCCGTTCTTTCTTCTTCAGTAAGATTTCCTAGGACTATAGTTCTTGTAGTATCTATTGTTCCATTTAAATATTGTCCACCTGAATCAACTAAGAAAAAACCTTCATTTTTTAGAGTATATTGAGTTTCTTTATTTGCTTTATAATGCATCATGGCAGCGTGATCTTTATACCCTGCTATAGTGTCAAAGCTAGGACCAGCAAACAGTTCTCGTTGCGCTCTAAAGCCTTGTAATTTCTCATCTGCAGAAATCTCTGTAATTTCTTCTTTGTCTACAGAGTTTTTTAGCCATTTTATAAATTGTACCATGGCTACTCCATCATTTATTTCACAACATTTTAAATTTTCTATCTCAATTTCATTTTTCACAGCTTTTAATTTAGTAGTAATATTCGGACATTCTGTTTTTGTTGTATTAATGTTAATAGAGTTGTATAAGTATGCACTTGTTTTATTAATATCAAAGATAATTTCATCTTTCAGTGTAAGCTCTTTTAAAAATTGTTGTATTTCATTATAATCTTTTAATAGAGCACCTTCTGCTTCTAGTTCTAATTTAACATCCTGAGGAACCTTTGAAGAATCAACAAATAAATAACATTTATTTTGTGCTACTATAACGTTTGCTATTACAACTGGATTATTTGGTACATCAGTACCTCTTATGTTTAAAAGCCATGCAATATCATCTAAGGAAGTCAATAGATAATAATTTGCACCGTTACTCTTCATTTCTTTTCTTACAGACTCTAGTTTTTCTACTCTAGATTTTCCTGCATATTTTATGTCATGTACAAAAATTGAGCCATTAGGTATCGCTGGTCTGTCTTCCCACAATTCATTAATTAAGTCATGCTCCATTTTTAATGTTATTCCCTTTGTTTTAAATGCTTTCTCCATATTTTTAAGCATATTTACTGAAAAAACGCTTCCATCAAAACCAATGATATTCCCTTCTCTAAGAACATCCTTTAACCACTCTGTATAAGAAGGTACCCCTGGATCTACCATTCTAAATAATCTAATTCCAGAATCCTTAAGCTCCTTTTCAGCTTGAATATAGTATCTTCCATCTGCCCAAAGGCCTGCATCATCTTGTGTAATAACTACGGTACCTGCTGAACCTGTAAAGCCTGATATCCATTGTCTGCTTTTCCAATGTGCTGCTACATATTCACTCTGATGTGCATCAAAACTAGGAATTATGTACGCATCCATTTTATTTTCTTTCATTAATTTTCTTAAAGCTTCAATCCTGTCTTTAATTTGCATAGTTTATCCCTCCACTTTCTTTAATGTTATATTACTTAGCTTCACGTTCATATAGCCATGCAACGAGTATAATACTGATTGTCCCAGCTGTAAGCTTAGCTATAATAAACGCTCCTAACATTGTAATTTACACGTATTTGTGAAATGATTTCATTTATATGAAATAAAAGGTGCTTATTTCAATTTTTTATAACACTTTTTTCTTTATTAACCATCCAAATTCCAAAACATACTAATATAAGTGCAAAGATGTTTTTAATTTCTAAAATATTTTCGCCTAAAAATATGGCTGAAAGTATTGCTCCAAAGATTGGAGTTAAAAAAATGAATACTGAAACTGAACCTACTTTATTATATTTTAAAAGTAGTGACCAAAGTGTAAATGCCACTGATGATAGTAATATCATATAACTTAATAATAAAGAAGATGATAGCGTAAAGTTATGAACCCTTCCTCCAAAACTCATACCAAGAATGGTTAAAAGTGCTCCTCCAAGAAACAAACTATAGCCCGTTACTACCATTACATCCATACTTTGAGTAAGCTTCTTACCATAAATGGCCGCTACTGAAAACATAAATGAAGAAATAATTACGAAGCCTTCACCCTTAAAATTAAAAGAAAAATTAAGTAAATCAGCACTAAAATTAACAATCATAACTCCTATAAAACCTATAATGCATCCTAGTATCTTTTGTACATTTAATTTATCATTCTTATATAGATAATGAGCTAAAAACACACTGAAAAATGTTCCCATAGAATTCATTATTGAGCCTTTAACACCAGTGGTATTAGCTAGTCCAATATAAAAGAATATATATTGAAGTGTTGTTTGTGTAATTCCTAGTATAATTAAACTTAAAAAATCTTTCTTAGAAAAAGAAAACAGTTTTTGACCAAAAACTTTAGCAAGTATAAGTACAAGTAGCCCAGCCATAGTAAACCTATAGCCTGCAAATACAATTTTTGAGGATACATCAGAAGCTTCAATATTAAATAATATATATCCTGATTTTATTGCTGGATAAGCACTTCCCCATAATAAGCAACATAGAGTAGCTATACTAGCCACAAATTTTTTATTTGTAATAATTTTTTTATTCTCCAAAATAGTTAATTACCTTTCTTTTTTTATTCCACTTCTTTAGTATAATCATATTAATTCACCATTACAATAATATCAAATTAAATCATCATCTGCGATGCTGCAATATTAACAACTTTGGAAGCAGATTTACCACTTTGTAGGCCTCTGGAGTAGATAACAATTATCAATTGTTATCCTGCCACCAAAGCAAACTCCCTAGACTGAGCAACTGCCACTCATAGAAGATGGCAGACTTGAAGCTTCCAAAATGTTGTTAAAAAAAAGGGTAACAATTGCTACCCTTTCAATGTTTGTAAAAAAATTATAATTAATTTATAAAGTATCATAAACTTCTTCTTGTTCATAGTTCATAATTGTATCAAAAACCTCAGTGGCTACATCTTCTGGAATATCATTATTTAGAAATAATAATCCTATATCATTATATCTAGTGCCAACAACATCTTTTGCAATTACTTTCCCGCTATATTTTTGTAAAATATCTGTAATATGTTTTCCTAGTTTATCAGGAATTTCGTTTTGGTTCCATGATGTAAATCCAATTAATGATTTTGACATTTCTGGATTGATTCCTTTTTTTACTAAAACTTCATGCCAGGTTAAGCAGAGTGGATCAGTTTTTGTTATCATGGACATGCCTCCTCACAAATTTATTGTATATTCTATAGAGTTAATTTTATTCACTAAAAATATTCAGTTTTATGTATGTTAATAACTTGAAAACTTAATTGTAAAATAAGCAAGTTCAAGGAAAGTCAACAATAAGAGCTAAGTCTATATTATTTTTTATATGCTAATGATATAATTGTAAATATGTGGGAAGGTGATAAAGTGAAGAGAAAACATATTTTGATTTTAATAACGATATTTTTCATATTAACTTGTGGCTACATTTTTATACCTTTTAAGGCCATTATTAATGAATATATTTTTAACGTTTTTAAACCAAAATTTCAAGTAGCTGAAAATTTTTCAAAAGTAGATAAGAACAAAAATGGAGTAGCAGATGCTTTAGACATAGTTAATGGTGCAAATAAAGAAGTTCTTAATAAAATAAAGTACATAAGTAACTATTACAATGGCGGATATCCTCCAGATACTGAAGGCGTATGTACTGATGTAATTTGGAGAGCTTTTAAAGCAACTGATATTAATTTGAAAGACCTTATTGATGAGGATATAAAAAATAATACTGAACTTTATCCTAGAGTTGAGGGAAAAGCTGATCCTAATATTGATTTCAGGCGAGTACCTAATCAAGATGTGTTTTTTAGTAGATATTGTGTAAGTTTAACTACTGAAGTTAAAGCTAGAGATGAAGAAAACTTAAAGCAATGGCAACCTGGTGATATTGTAGTCTTTGTAAAAGGATATGAACATGTTGGCATTATTTCAGACAAGAGAGATAAAAATGGTATTCCCTACGTTATTCATAATACAAAGCCTCATGCTTCTACAATGAAACTTTCTTGGTTTACTGCACCTATACATGGTCATTATAGATGGAAATTTGAGTAACACTAAGAAATATATTTTTGAATAAAATCAATAAAGTTTTCAACATAATATAAAGGCGGCTCCCTAAATTAACGGGGAGTCGCCTCTATATTATGCCACTTCTTTATTAAGTTCTAAATTAACGTCTTCTTCCCATACTGGATCAGGACATTTTACGTAAGCCATAAGGGCTGCTAAGAGACTAAAGCTAAAGCAGATTGTAAATGCCGTTCTTAAGCCAGAAATAAATTCTGCAGTAGCAATTCCTTTAGAACCTACTTGAGTTCCAATAAATAGAGCTTGCATAGCTTCAGGAGAGATACTAGATGAAATAATTGCCATACAAATAGCAATACTTAAAACGCTACCTGCATTGGTCATCATTGTTCTTACTCCAGCAGCGATACCTCTTTTACTGGCAGGTACTGTACCCATTATTGCACTAGTGTTAGGAGAGAAAAACATTCCTGAGCCTAGTCCCATAATGGACATCCATATAACAAGTTCCATTGTAGAAGTATTAACCTTTATCATCATAAGTCCTGCAAGGCCTACTGCCGAAATAATTAATCCAATTGAGCTTAGAATTCTTGAACCATATTTATCTGAAAGGTAGCCACTAATAGGTGACACAATCATCATAGCTATAGCAAAAGGGGATAAAAGTATCCCAGCAACCATAGGGTCAATCCCTTTTATGCCCTGGAAGTAGAATATTAGTAAAAAGGTTACGGCTCCTCTTGCCACGCCATTTAGAAAATTACTTGCAAAAGCAAAGGCAAGCATTTTAGTTTTTAATAATCTTAAATCTAGCATAGGATATTCAACCTTATTTTCTATATGAACAAATAATCCTAAAAGGATAATAGAAGCTATAAATAGCATTACTACATAGATATTTGTCCAACCACTAAAGCCACCTAGAGTTAAGGCTGTTAGCAAAGTAAGTGTTCCTGCTGAAAAGGTAAGGGTACCAGTTAAATCAAATTTCTGTTTTTCAGAGGTTGTATTTGTTTCTTTAAGCTGATAAAATGCCCAAAGTGTTCCGATAATACCTATTGGAATATTAATGTAGAAGATACTTCTCCAACCAATATTTATAAGAAAACCTCCAAGGATAGGTCCAGCAACTGAAGCAATACTTATTACCATGCTGTTTATTCCTAGGGCTTTTCCAAGCTCTTTTTTTGGAAAAGCATCTGCCACGATAGCAGTACTATTTGCCACCATCAAAGCTCCTCCAATTGCCTGTAACATTCTAAATATTAGAAGCTGAACTCCAGACTGTGAAAATGCACATAAAAGTGATGTAAGGGTGAAAACTGCAAAACCACTGACATAAAGTTTTTTTCTGCCAACCATATCTGCCATTCTTCCTATGGATGGAACTAAGATCGTCATTATAAGCATGTAGCCCATGATAGTCCAAGTAACTACACTCATACTTGCATTTAAATCTTTCATAATAACAGGTAGAGCAATCAATAAGGTACTTCCACTAAGAACTGAAAAGAGAGCTCCTAGTGTAGTGCATGAAAGCGCTGTCCATTTGTAATCAATTTTTTTCATAAAATTATGCCTCCTCATTTGATGCACGAAAATCTTCAAGCTTTCTTAAAGCTCTTTTAAATTTTTCTTTAGATCTCCCTAAAGAAAGCTCTTTTTCTTCGATTAAAGTTATCTGCTCTTTTATTAGGTTCATAGAGTTTTCTATCATAAGATCATCCTTTAAGTTTTCTTTAAAAATTCGTTTAAAGTCTTTTTCTAAGTCTACAATTACTTTAATATCATTTAAGCAGAAACCTAGGCTTTCCCTTAAATCCTTTATTCTATTGATATTTTCAATATCTTCCTCAGAATACAATCTATATGAAGCATCAGTTCTTTTAGGTGTTATAAGTTCTAAGTCCTCATAATATCTTAACGTCCTTTTTGTAAGGCCGGTTTTAACAGCAACTTCTTCAATTTTATAATATGTAGTATTCATAATTCACCTCCAAGGAAGTATTTTACTCCACTATAACCTTTACGTCAAGGTTATAGTGGTATGAAATATTTTCTTAATATTGTTGTTGAAATTTTATGCTATAATATGTAAAACACGCAATTTAATACGTAATAATAAACACAGTGGGGGCTTAAAATGAATATAAACACGATGATGCAAAATAGAACTACAGCTATAATATTTTTTATAGGCTTAGTTTTAGCTATGATAGCAAATGTATATGGACTGATAATAAGACCTAGTGTATGCGAGAAGAAATTAAGAGAATATGCGAAGGTTCAGAATTGGAATTTAACAGAATTTATTAGAATGAACTTTAATAAAGATATATATGTTGTATATATAGAAAGAGATGGTCAGTCAGTGAAGTCTATGGTGGAATTTAGTTTATCTTATAAAATGACTTGGTTCTAAATATTCTAATATTCTGCAATTAAGGCTGTACTTTATACTGCAGTCTTTTGTTATGTTATAAATCAAGACTATTCTTAAACAAAACCAATATAAAAATCATTGAACTATTAAGAAATTAGGATGCTAAAAAACAACAAAAAAACTGGAAGTAATTATACCTCCAGTTTTAAGTAAGGATTAAAGTGAAATTTCTACTTATGTAATTCTAAAAACATAGGTCCTACCTTGCAAGGTTTAACTTCAATTTTATCCCAAACCTTTCCGAGTACATAGGGCTCCACTTGAAGCCATTCATCAAGCTCTTTTCTAGAAGGAAAGTCGACAATAAGAACTGAACCTATCATCTTATCATTATCATCCGTTATAGCAGCAGCATACAAATGTCTGCCTTGTTTAAACATAGATTCCACAAGAGCCATGTGCTGCTCTCTAGCTGCAAGTCTTCTTTCAATACATCCTTCATCAATTCCATCATAAGCAGTAACTAAAAATTGCATAGAAGTCACATCCTTTTATATATTTAATATATTAAAATTATCAGTTTTTACGAACAGGTTATATCAGCTTACATAATAAATAATAGCACATAAGTGTAGGGGGATAAAGTGAAGAAAAAACTTATTGATGAAGAACTTGTATAAGTTTAAAAGATTCAAAGGTTGTGTAATTTTAGAAGAACGTAGAGAAGGATGCATTATTATTAAAAAGTACTTACAAAAATTTATAAGCTATATTGTAGTATTCCTATTTTGTAAAAAAATAAAGCCGAGGACTATTAGCCTCGGCCTTTTGCTAGTGTAAAATAATTATGGAGTCATTTACTCCCACACTAATTGCCATGTGACACCAAATTTATCTGTGACCCAAGCCACCTTTCTCAAATTAAGAACTGGTTCTGGACCCATCATCACAAGGCC
>JAJYBA010000061.1 GCA_021779235.1 Bacillota bacterium | reverse complement strand
TCATCCTTAGAGTATCTGCTTTTAACATTACAATATTTCCTTCAGAATCTTTATCCACTCTTATAACCTGGTCATAGTTAAATTGATTGGAATATTCATTTATAATTGCTCTATTAACAATCTCTATAGCTTTTGCTCTCATTTCTGCATCTGCCACTGCCATTACAGTTGGCATTGCAATTTTGTCAAAAATATATAAGAATATTGTAAGATTTATCATAATTATGGACATAATTACTAATATTCTAATTTTAATCTTAGTTTTAATATCTATTACCTCCATTTAAGGTTATATGCTATTATATGTAAAGCTTTTAAGGTAAAGAATTAAATAGGTACTAAAACTCAATATTTTATATTAACATAATTATATGGTATAATATTAAAAACAAATTGTAGTTAAACAATATTAATTTTTAGACGAAGGGATAACAATTAATAATTGTTATCCACTCAAAAGAAATGCAAGGAGCAAACAATTGAAAGTTGTTATCCGCTCCAGAGAAATACAAGGAGGATACTCAATGAAAAATAAAAATACTGCTAAAAAGAAGAAAAAAGGAACTGGGAAGAAAGTTTTTAAAAGCCTTCTTTTTACTATTCTATTTATAACCTTAATAATTAGTGTAGCCATGGGAGGAGTAGTCTTAGCTATGATTAAAACAGCTCCTACCTTAGATATTAATGAATTCTTAAAATTGGATGAGCCCTCAATATTATATGACGATGCTGATAAGTTTATGGATGAGTACATTACTTCAGAAAGAAGAATTAATATATCCATAAATAACGTTCCAATTATACTTAAGGATGCATTTATAAGTATTGAAGATTCTAGATTTGAAACCCACCCAGGCATTGACTTAAAAAGATTCGGTGGTGCTATGTTTAATGATTTAAAAATAAAAATAACTGGCAGCGGCCAAAGTCTTCAGGGCGCTTCAACTATAACTCAACAATTGGTTAAATATCGAATGTTTTTAGAAGATTCTATGGAAAACAGAACTTCTATAAAAAGAAAAGTGCAAGAAATGTCTTTATCGTTACAGTTGGAAAAAGTATTGACTAAGCCCCAAATACTAGAGGCTTATATGAATACTATTTTCCTAGGAGGAAATGCTCACGGTGTAGAAGCAGCCTCACAGCAATATTTTGGCAAGTCTATTGGAGATTTAACCCTAAAACAATGTGCTTTTATTGCTAGTGCTGCACAAAATCCTAGTCTTTCATATTCTGTGTCCTATAAAGCATATAAGAATAAAGAAGTTTTTGATTCAAAGAGAACCAAAGCTGTTCTTGAAAATATGTACAAGTATAATAAAATAACCAAAGAACAATTTGATTCAGCTATGGCTGAGAAGTTAAAATTTAACTTCTCAAAAAAAGATGCAAACAAAATGAACTATGAGTACTTCTCTAGACCTGTAATCCTTCAGGTTGCTAGTGATTTAATGAAAAAATACAATCTTAGCAAAGAAGAAGTATACTCTAAGCTTATGTACGATGGAGTAAAAATTTATACAACAATGAATAGAAATATGCAAAATGCATCACAGAGTCTAATTAATGATTCTGTGGAATCAAACAAAAAGAACAGTTATGATTACGTGTTTCCTAGGGATAGTAACCTTAACCCTATTCAAGCAGACATCCAAGCTGCCTGTGTTGTCATGGATTATCATACAGGTGAAGTTAAAACTATTATAGGTGGACGTGGTGATCAAGGTCCTATGTCTTATAACAGAGCTGCTTCTAATGACTTCTTAAAGGCCCCTGGATCAAGCATTAAGCCTTTAACAGTATATGGTCCTGCTATCGATACAAAAATAGCTACGGCCTCTACCATTGTTGAAGATTCACCAGTACCCGAGGACATTGGAAAGAAATATTCTGCTCCAGGTGCCCCTCCTTATGATCCTAAAAATGCACCTGACATATATAGAGGATATTTAACTCTAAGAGATTGTTTAAAATACTCTGTCAACGTGGCTGCTGTGAAACTTGAAGACATGATTAGTCTTAATACTGGTGTTTCTTATGGTGAAAAGTTTGGATTACAACTAGATAAAGTAGATAAGAGTAGCATGTCTGCTATGGCTCTGGGTCAATTGGACGGTGGTGATTATGAGGGAACCAATCCTCTCACAATGGCAGCTGCATATGGTGTTTTTGGTAACAACGGAATGCGTACCACTCCAAGATTATACACTAAAGTAGTTGATAGAACTGGTAAAGTATTGCTTGAAACAAAATTTGAATCAAAACCTGTTTTATCTCCTCAAAGTGCTTATATAATGTATGATTTATTACAAGGTCCTGTAAGTCCAGGTGGTACTGGACCTAATGCAGTTTTTGGAGATATGCCTGTCAGAGGTAAAACTGGTACTTCTTCTGATTCAAAAAATTTATGGTTTGTTGGCTTAACTCCATATTACTCTGCAGCTGTTTGGATTGGAACAGATAAAGGTGACCATAAAATTCAAGGAATGGGTAGCAATACAGCCGCTTTACTATGGGGAAAAATTATGAAGGGAGCCCATACCTCTCTTCCAGTTAAGAACGTAGAAAGACCTTCTGGTATATCCTCCTATTCTGTATCAATGGATTCAGGAGATATACCTACAGATTTAACTTATAAAGATCCAAGAGGTAGTAGAGTTTACTCTGAACTATTTGTTGACGGAACTCAACCAACAACATTGGATAGCATACATGTTGAGGCTAAAGTTACCAAAGACCCTAGTGGCAAATATGTTTTAGCGTCACAATTTACGCCTCCTGAAAAGATTGAAACAAAGGTCTTTATAAAGAGAAACTATGTACCTAATGTGCTTTTAGGTGACTCTGCTTTTGTATTACCAACAGCAATTGATACCTTTTCAAAAAATACTACAATTCCTCCAGTTATTCCTCCTAAATCTGGAGATGGAATCGTTGATTTAGATGGATTAGACCAGGTGGACCCTAATAATCCTGGCGATACTATTCCCCCTACAGGTGGTAATGGTTCAACTTCACCTTAACTAAAACAAAAAAACTACTATCAAATGTACAGTATTTTTGATAGTAGTTTTTTTATTATCCTTTACTTTTAGGATTGAATATTAATGCCATAATATACCCAAAGAAAATTGCAGCAGTAATACCACCCGCTGTGCCCTTTATACCTCCCGTAAATGCTCCTATAAGACCAACTTTATCTACTTCTTTCATTACACTTTTAGCTAAACTATATCCAAAGCCTGGCAGAGGTATACTTCCCCCTGCTTTTCCATATTTTATAACAACATCATATATATTTAATGCACCTAGTATTACACCACCCGTTACAAATACAACTAATATCCGAGCTGGAGTCAATTTAGTAGTGTCCATAAGTATTTGACCTATTACACAAATTATCCCTCCAACTATAAAAGCCATAATGTAATTATTCATTTACTCACCCCCAAACTCTATGGAAACAGCATGTGCTATTCCTGGTATTGTTTCCCCTTGCAAAGATGAAGTGGGACTTAGAAGCGCTCCTGTAGAAACTAGCAGTATTCTTTTAAATTTCCCCTTTAGCATGTTTTTGTATAAATATCCTGTTGCAACCACTGCTGAGCACCCACAACCGCTTCCTCCCGCATTAGTTCCTTGTTTTTCAGCGTCGAAAATTTGCTCACCGCAGTCAATATAATGACCTTTCATGTCATATTTATATTCTAAGAGCAATTCTTCTGTAAATTGTCTTCCTAGCATACCCAGGTCTCCCGTAGCAATAATATCATAATCCGAAGGTTTTCTACCCGTATCCATAAAGTGTTGTTTAATGGTGTCTACAGCTGCAGGCGCCATGGCAGCCCCCATATTATTTGCATCAGTTATTCCATAGTCTTTAACCTTTCCAGTTGTTACATAAGTAACATAAGGGAAATCACCTTTTTTGCCCAAAACCATTGCTCCTGAGCCTGTAACGGTCCATTGTGCAGTAGGTGCTCTCTGACTTCCCATTTCTAATGGTAATCTAAATTGTCTTTCTGCAGAGGAGAAATGTGATGAAGTAGCTGCTACAACATAATTAGCTAGGCCTCCTTCCATTATCATTGAACCCACACTTAAAGACTCTGCCATAGTTGAACAAGCTCCATAGAGTCCTATGAATGGTATATTCAAATCTCTAGCTGCAAAACTTGAAGAGAATAGCTGATTTAGTAAATCTCCTGCTAATAAATAATTTATATCAATTTCTTTTAATTTTGCTTTTTTTATACTTTCGGATACAGCAGTATATAAAAGACTTGTTTCAGCTTTTTCAAAGCTTTCAGTTCCATTAAGATCATCTTCTAAAATCCTATCAAAATACTCTTTTAATGGTCCCTGACCTTCTTTAGGTCCAACAATATTATAAGTACTAATAATCCTAGGTTTACTTTCAATTTCTACTGTTTGGATTCCAATTCTTCTACCCATTTTAAATCACCACCTAAAAAAATAATATAATATACCTACAATTACAGATGAACCAATGCCATATACTAAAACAGGTCCAGCAATAGTAAACATTTTAGCTGCTACACCAAAAACAAATCCCTCTTTTTTAAATTCCATTGCTGGTGAAACTATTGAATTTGCAAACCCAGTAATTGGTACAACAGAGCCTGCTCCTGCAAAATCGCCTAGCTTATCATATATACCTATTCCAGTAAGTATAGCTCCTAGAAACACCATAACTATTGAAACGTAAGTCCCTAGCTCATCCATCGGAATACCCATCTTAGAAAAAAAGTCGCTGATAAATTGTCCAATTACACAGATTACTCCACCAACCCAAAAAGCATTAAAGCAATGCAATGCTAAATTAGGCTTAGGAATTTTATTAGAATTAAGGCTATCAAATTTTTTTCTTATAGTTTTTTCGTCTACTTTCATGAATTGTCCTCCTTGTAGTTCTGCAGAATAGCTATTAATCATCAATTATATTTCGTTATTTAAGTAGAATGTGCTAAATCTATATGTTATTATTTGCAATAATATAAATTTTAGTCAAAAAAAATAAGATGTATTTGTAGATAAACAACTTCAAAATTAAACATTGAAGTTGTTTATCTATTTTTCATCTTATCCACTCAATTTTTCCTTCATTATTTTCAAAACTTTCTTTTCTATTCTAGATACCTGCACTTGGCTGATTCCCATCATTTTTGCAACTTGAATTTGTGTATTGTCTTTAAAATATCTGAGCATAATTATTTGCCTTGATTTTACATCAAGTTTTCTAAGTGCTTCTTTGAGGGCAATTTTATCTAAGACCTCATTATCTTCTTCATATTTTTCACTTAATTTATCTATTAGCAGTACTGGTGCACCATCATCTTGGTGAATTGTATCAAATAAATACTGCATATTGCTAGCAGACTCTAGTGCAAATACTATATCTTCTTTTTCTATATCACAAAAAACCGATAATTCTTCAATAGTAGGGTCTCTACCCAACTCTTTCGTTAGTGTATCTTTATCATAATGCAATTTTCGCGCAGTATTTTTAACACTTCTACTTACTTTGATAATTCCATCATCCCTAAGAAATCTTTTAATTTCTCCCATTATCATAGGCACGGCATATGTAGAAAATTTTACATTATATTTAGTGTCAAAATTATTAATTGCTTTTACAAGGCCAATACAGCCAATTTGGAAAATGTCATCATACTCATATCCTCTATTAAGAAATTTTTTACTTATTGATGCAACTAATGGTAAATTCATCTCTACTAATCTGTCTAGAGCACCCGGTTCTCCATTTTTGGCAAGTTGAATGAGTTGCATATTATCTTCATAATTGTAGTTATTTTTTTTCACTATTTTTTGATCCATAATATTCCACCTAACTTAAAGGATTAAATATTTTTTTCATTATTATACTTGTTCCCCTACCCTTATCAGACTTTACTTCTAAACTGTCCATAAAAGTTTCCATTACAGTAAAACCCATGCCTGACCTTTCTAAGTCTGGACGGGAAGTGTATAATGGTTGCATTGCAAGTTCAAGATTATCAATTCCTTTTCCCGCATCCTGAATTATCACTGTTAATTCAGTTCCATCAATAATAGCTTCAATAGTGATCATTTCCTCTTCGCTATCATATCCATGAATAATTGCATTGGTAACTGCTTCTGACACCGCTGTTTTAACATCAGTAATCTCTTCAATTGTAGGATCTAATTGTGAAGCAAATGCAGCTACTGCTACTCTTGCAAAACTTTCATTCTGCGATTTACTTAAAAATTCAATTTTAATTTTATTGTGACACATACTAATCCCCCCACTAAATATTGTTTACAGCTTGTTCAACGTCATCATATAACATGATAATCTTAAACATCCCTGACAATTCGAACACTCTTTTTACTGAAGATTTAATGTTAGTTACACATACTTTTCCATTTCTCATATGTAACTTTCTGTATCTTCCGATAACTACACCAATACCAGAACTGTCCATAAACGACACTCCTGAAAAGTCCATAATTAATTTGTTGTAGCTATCTCGATCTAAACGATCATCTATAATATTTCTTACTTCTTCAGCACTATGATGGTCTAGTTCTCCAGACATGTAAACTATTAATTTATCTTCGCTATTTTCAAAATTTAAATGCATTTTTTTCCCCCCGAATCATTTGAAATTAAAATAAGTTTTCAATACTGTCTAAATATTGTACCTTTCTTCTATATTCTATAAATTACATAATTTTCCTTCTTTTTTTGTAATATTTATTCGTTTTTTTATATTATAACCATTTTAATTCTTTTTAATACAATATATCATAAATAATTTTAATACTTGGAAACTATTGCCCTATAATAAAATGATTGTTATAATATTGTTGTTTATCTTTTGAAATTATTATACAAGTGACACAACAATTAATAATTATTTTGTTACTAGGAAAACTATGAGTAGATAATAATGGATAATTGTTATCTATACTGAAGAAATGTGAGGAGGCATAAAAATGGATATGTGGCTTAAAGAAGGTCAAATAGCAAATGCTGCTATGACTTATAAAATAAAGGAAACTTTGGTAACAAAGAAAACTGAATTCCAAGACCTTGCGATTCTTGATACTGAGGCCTTTGGAAGAATGCTAGTATTAGATGGAATCGTTCAAACTACTATTGAGGACGAATATGTATATCATGAAATGATTAGTCATATTCCTCTATTTACTCATCCAAATCCTAAAAAGGTTCTTGTTGTTGGTGGAGGGGATGGCGGTGCAATTCGAGAAGTGTTAAAGCACCCAAGTATCGAGAAAGCTGTACTCTGTGAAATCGATGGCGATGTTGTTACAGAATGTAAAAAATATCTTCCTGAAATAAGTTGTGCTTTAGACCACCCAAAATGCGAAGTTTTTATAGGGGACGGTATAAAATATGTTCATGAGCATAAAAATGAATTTGATGTTATAATAGTAGATTCTACGGATCCCTTTGGAGCTGCAGAAGGATTATTTGGAGGAAGCTTCTATAAAGAAATATATCAATGCCTAACAGAAGATGGTATTTTCATTGCCCAAACAGAAACTCCTTTCTTCCTCCCTGAAGTAGTAAAAAGTGTATTTAACGATGCAAAAGCAGTATTCCCTGTTACAAAATTATTTATGGCAGCTATTCCTACTTATCCAAGTGGATATTGGAGCTTTACTGTTGGCTCAAAAAAATACGACCCAGAAACAGTAAATTTAGCAGCTACTTATGACTTTAATACAAGATACTATACTAAAAAACTACATAAAGCTTGTTTCGCTTTACCTAAGTTTGTAGAAGACCTAGTAAAATAAAAAAAAAGATTATACTTTTCCAAGTATAATCTTTTTTTCTTCTTCATTAAATTGAAAATAATCATATAAATAGGTTTCGTCTTTGCCCGTAAAATCTATCATAATCGGAATGCATAACTTCATTAAATTATTTGGATAATATTCATAAGCATCTTCACCTAATTTTTTTGCGAAGCTCTTAAAGTAAAATTCATAAATTTTACTATTTAATAAATATAATAAAAATTCATAAGTAAAAGGGACATCTTCTTTTAATATCAATGCATATACATCTGCACTAAAATAACTTCCCTTGTCAAAGGAAAATCTATTACTGCTTGCCTTAAAGGGAAAAACTATCTTTTCACCTTCAAATATCTTTTGATCTCTTCCCCATTGGAGTTCGTACCATTTTCTAATCCCTCTTTCGCATTCTCTTCTTTTTAATAACTTTTCCTTCTGATTCTCAATATAAGCTATGGCATTATGATACTCCTCAGGGTTATGGATCAAATCTGAATATATTATGTAACTATCTTCTCTTAAAACTGTATTTTTTCCTATGTAACTACTCTTAATCCAAGGTTTTATTATACTTTTTTCAATATTTTCCCTTTGAGTAATTTCATTGTTCACTACAAAAGCTTTGTCACATCCTGTTATTATGCCTTGATAACTATTACATATATTACTTAGATGAGTAAAGCTTCTTTGTTCTATTTTATTTATTATATTTCTCTCTTTTTCATCTCGTAGAATCCAACCCTTGTTATTTAATAGGTTTTTATTAATAAGAAACCTATTAAATTCATTTCCATTTTTTAAAAACACACTGCTATAAAATCCTTTTCTATTTTCACCTTTTATGCTTATCGGCTTTATAATTTCAATTTCGCTATCCTCATTCTGATAGTTTGTTGTAAACATAATTACAGGGTCTATTCCTACATTTTTAAATGGCCTTATCCCATAAAAATCAATAATTTTATCTATGGTACATACTTCTTTTAAAACCTTCCTCAAATCTTCTCCACTAGTT
>JAJYBA010000060.1 GCA_021779235.1 Bacillota bacterium | reverse complement strand
GATGAAGAGATTCAAATAATAACTGATGAAATAAATAAACATGCTTCTATATATTGTGATTACCATGATCTTAAAACTAGAATATCTGGCCGTGATAAATATGTGGATTTACATTTAGTAGTACCTGATAACATGTCAGTAAAAGATGCTCATGATATATGTGATGAAATTGAAAATGGCATAGAAAATTCATTAAAACATACTAATATTATGATACATCTTGAATCTTGTGGGAAAACGTGTGATCGTTACAAATGTACACATAAAGATAATTGCCAATAAAAAAGATAAGAGTGTATTAATTTTCACTCTTATCTTTTTTCATGTCTATAATTTTAAATACTAACTATTTTTCTTAATTAAATCCTTAATTACTTCTCCGCCAATTACTAAGCCTGCTACTGGAGGAACAAAAGATATACTACCTGGAATCTGTCTTTTAATAGCACATTTTTTTGAACCTCCTGTACATATACAACCTTCTTTACAAGTTATAACTTCATCAAGTTTTGGTTTTGTAGGAATTTCCTCTGAGTAAACCACCTTCAAACTGTCAATGTTTCGCTTTCTAAGTTCATGTCTCATAACCTTTGCAAGTGGACATATTTTTGTATCGTAAATATCTGCAACTCTAAATAAAGTTGGATCTAATTTATTTCCGGTACCCATACTACATATAATATCGATATTATGCTCTTTACAGTATTCAACTAAAGCTATTTTAGAAGTTACTGTATCTATAGCATCTACTACATAATCCGTATCCTCAGTAATTATATCTCCCATATTTTCTGCAGTTACAAAAGTTTCGTGAGTGATAACTTCACATTTCGGGTTTATTTCGAGTATTCTATCCCTCATTACTCCTACTTTACTTTTGCCAACAGTTTTAAAGTTAGCATGTATTTGTCTATTTATGTTTGTTAGGCATAGCGTATCGTCGTCTATTAACACCAATTTCCCAACACCAGCTCTTACTAGCGCTTCAACAGTGTAACTGCCAACTCCACCTATTCCGAAAACTACTACCTTACTTTCTTGTAATTTGTTTAAACTATCCTTACCTATAAGTAACTCTGTTCTTGACAATGAATGCTGTGCCATGCGACTCTCTCCTTTGCAATAAATATTATTATAAATATATCAATGTTTCATATGATAAAATTTTCAAATATTCTATTTAAAAAACCTCTTAACTTATAAAGCATCTTTTTTAGTGATTTATTTTAGATGCCTAATATAGCAAATTAATATTTCAATACTTTTATATCATAACCATTAACAATAATTATTTTGCCATAAAGTAATTAATATAACAAGTATTTAAACCTATCAATTAGAAGAAATCAATTTTATAATTTTATTATACCCTATATATTTAAAAAGACCACGCATATGCGTGGTCTTTTCCCCCTATTTAAATAGCCCCATTTTTACCATGATTTTTATATTTTACTTAAGTATTTTTAAATTATAATTCGTGAACAAATATTCCACTTTGTAGTTTTGGCTCAAACCAAGTTGATTTTGGAGGCATTATTTTTCCTGCATTTGCTATATCCATTAAATCATCCATAGTTGTAGCACACATAGAAAATGCAACTTTCATACCCTCGTTAACTCTTCTTTCAAGTTCTCCAAGTCCTCTTATTCCACCTACGAAATCAATTCTTGAGTTTGTCCTTGGATCATCAATTCCTAGGATTGGTTCTAACAAGTTCTTTTGAAGTATTGATACGTCTAATCTATCTACTGGATCATTCATATCAAAAGTTCCTTCTTTAGCAGCTAACTTATACCATTTTCCATCTAGGAACATTCCGTATGTTCTTTGCATTTCTGGCTTAAATTGGCCTTCACCTTCAAAGGCTGTGATATCAAATTTTTCAGCAGCTTTATTCATAAATTCTTCTGAAGAATTTCCGTTTAAATCAGCAACTACTCTATTATAATCCATTACATATAAATCATTGTCTGGGAATATAACTGATAAGAAGAAATTGAATTCTTCTTCACCAGTGTATGCTGGATTATCTTGTCTTCTCTTTAATCCAACTTTACAAGCTGAAGCTGATCTATGATGTCCGTCAGCTATATATAAATAATCTGTTTCAGCAAATATAGCTGATAATTTATTTATAATTGCTTCTTCATCTATAACCCAAACAATTTGAGATACTCCATCTTCTGATTTAAAATCATATACTGGTGTTTTTGTTTCTGTCCAATTCTTTACTATACTGTCTATTTCATCTTTATGTCTATATGTTAAGAATATTGGTCCAGTATTAGAATTTGTATAATCAACATGATTAATTCTATCAAGTTCTTTATCCGCTCTTGTTAGCTCATGTTTTTTAATTATATCATTTATATAATCATCAATTGAAGCACACGCAACTATACCAGTTTGAGGTCTTCCATTCATTATTTGTCTATAAATATACATACAAGGTTTTTCATCTTGCATATAAACTTTATCACTAATCATTTTTTGAAGATTTTCTCTAGCTTTTAAATAAACTTGCTCACTGTGAATGTCTATACCTTGTGGTAAATCTACTTCTGGTTTATCAACATGTAGAAATGAGTGAGGTTTTCCTATTACCATTTCTCTAGCTTCTTCACTATTCATAACGTCATAAGGAAGAGCCGCTACTTGGTCTACTAAATCTACTTGTGGTCTGTATGCTTTAAAAGGTCTTACTACTGCCATGATTATTCCTCCCGCACCTAATTAATTTATTTGAAAAAATCGCAAATAACGCTTATTATTTCAGTACCTATTCTTGTTTGAGCTTCTTCAGTTGCAGCACCAATATGTGGTGTTACAGAAACCTTTGGATGGTTTACTAAAGTTTCATTTTTAGTTGGTTCTTCAACAAAAACATCTACTCCAGCTCCTGCGAGTTTACCATTATCTAAAGCTTCTACTAAAGCAGCTTCGTCAACTACTCCACCTCTAGCACAGTTGATTAAGAATGCTCCATCCTTCATCATAGCTAATTGGTCTTTTCCTATAGTAGCTCCTTGCTCTTTAATGAATGGTATATGTAATGATACATAATCTGCTCTTTTTAACACATCATTTAATTCACAGAACTCATACTCATCACAGCCCGCTGCTTTTCCTATAATATCTGTATATATAACTGTCATACCAAGTGCAGATGCTTTTTTAGCCAGTTCTCTTGATATTCTTCCAAATCCAACTAAACCTAAAGTTTTTCCGCCAATCTCTACACCTTCATATTTTTTCTTATCCCATTTACCTTGTCTCATAGATACATTAGAAATATTAATGAATCTTGATACAGCAAACATATGAGCAAGCGCAAGTTCAGCTACAGATGCACTGCTTGCATTTGGTGTGTTAGCAACTTTTATACCTTTTTCGGTAGCATATGCTACGTCTATATTGTCAACCCCAACTCCACCACGGATTATAAGCTTTAGTCTTCCTGCTTCTGCTGCTTTATCAATTATTGGTTGTCTAACCTTTGTTGCAGATCTAACTACAATTACGTCAAACTCTTTTAATTCCTCACCTAAAACTTCAGGCTCATAAAATTGTTCAACAACTTCAAAACCCTTAGCTTTTAACTCTTCAACAGCACTTTTTTCCATACCGTCAGTAACTAATACTCTAATCATGATAATCCTCCTCTTTATATAAAGAAAACATTATACTTTTAGTTAATCCATTTTAGTAGCCGCTTAAATTAAGTATATCGTTTTCAATGATTACTAAAAGTTAAATTAAGAATGAAAAATCACATTATAATTTTTCATTCTTAATTTTAATTGTTAATTATTCAAGTCCTAAAATTCCCTCGATTAATACTAATAAATCTGCTACTTCTTGTGGTGTAGTTTCAGCCATATGAGCTATTCTAAATGTCTTATCTTTTAATTTTCCATAACCATTAGAAATCATAAAGCCTTTTTCGCCTAACTTCTTGTTTAAGTCAGAAACATTAATTTCTCTTGTGTTTTTAATGTTAGTTAATGTATTTGACATAAAGTTTTCATCAGGGAATATTTCAAAGTGTTTTCTAGCCCATGCTCTTACAAGTTCAGCACCTGCAATATGTCTAGCATATCTATTATCTAAGCCTTCTTCTAACATCTTATCTAATTGATAATCTAAAGCAAACATATGTGAAAGTGATGGTGTTGAAGGATATTGGTAATCTTTCTTTTGTATGTAATCATACATTTCTAATAAATCGAAATACATTCCTCTGTTTGGAACTTGTTTAGCTCTTTCTACCGCTTTTTTTGAGAATGAACAAATAGCCATTCCTGCAGGTAATCCTAAACATTTTTGAGTTGAAGTTATACAAATATCTATAGCCCATTCATCTACTTTTACTTCTGTTCCAGCAGCGTTACTTACTGTATCAACGCATACTACAACTTCAGGGTACTTTTTATAAACTGCTGAAAGAGCTTCCATGTTATTCATCAGTCCTGTTGAAGTCTCGTTCATAGTAATAGTTATTAAATCATATTTTCCAGTTGATAATGCTTCTTCAAGCATTTCTGGAGTTGTTGGTTGTCCCCATACAGATTCAAATTTATCTGCTGGAACTCCATTTGCTATACACATGTCAAACCATCTGTTTCCAAATGCTCCTACTGAAAATACTGCTGCTCTTTTTGCTGTACATGAACGAACAGCACCTTCCATTAGTCCACTTCCTGAACTAGTTGAAAGTAATATTTCTTCTTTAGTATTAAATACTTTTCTCATTTTATCACTTATGTTTCTTTGTAGTGCAGATGCTTCCTTACCTCTATGTGATATTTGAGGAGTAGCCATTTTTTGAAGTACATCTTGTGCTACCTCTACTGGTCCTGGTATAAATAATCTTTTATGCATAATTCACCCTCCAAGTTTTGGCTTTTGCCATTTATTATTCATTTTGTGATTTGTCTTGAAGTCTAATAACCATTTTCATTTTAACACTTATAGATAAATTTCTCAATATAGTAAAAAAGAAATATTATGAGATTTTTAGTGTATATTCTACATTTATTATATAAAAGCCTATACTATTTTAACATATATTCTAAAATATTGCTCACAATTACTATTTTAACAGCATTTTCGAAAGGCAACTATTTCTACATTACATAACAAATGATTTTTGTTACATGTATTAATTGTGAAAAAATTGCCTACGAAAGTTACTGTTAGAAAATTAATGATTTAATACTTGCATTAACCTTGATCGAGTCCCGCCAAGACTTTATCATATAAATTAACTTCACATTTATCATTTTTTAAATGATGGCAATTTCCACAACTTTTACTAAAAGGCGTACCTATTGAAGACTGAAATCCTGTTCCTACTGAATCATATCCATTACAACTATTTGCTACATGCATCATCTGTTCTATATTTGGCATAATATTATTCCTCCTTATAATTTAAAAGAATTAGTCAATTTACCCTTATTGTTTCCCTAATTTCATCAAATAATTCCTCTGTACATTTTCCCCTTACGTAATTAACACAGCTACTACAACTTTCAGATCCATAAGTAATACTATTCATAAATCCCATGGCATATCTAGTTTTATATCCGTGGCAATTTTGAGCTACTCTCATCTTTATTTCACTTGAAACCATAATCTCACTCCTATATCTATAATTTAAAATATTGTTTTTAGTCTTCCTTTTATTTAAGTTTTCAATTCTTATTGCATGGAATTAATCTTTAAATATATAAAAAAAGCTACTAAAACATAAACTGTTTTAGTAGCTTCCATAAGGAATGTATTTATTAAGTATATAAATTATCATATGTCGATACAAAAGGCTTGTAGCACTACTTAGATATTCTATATTTTTTACATACTATTTAAGCTTTTTTAATTTTTCTGCTATTACCTTATTCATGATTGTCTTCCCAATAATCTTCTATATTAATTATAGACTCAGTTTCTCTACAGTATTTTGTAGTTAAACACTGTCCTAAATTTCTTGGACATCTTTTACACATGCAGTCCGAAACTTTGCTATCGCACTGTTTTACCAAAGCTTCTGGACATTTATCACAGTTATCTCCACCTACAGCCATTTTATCACCTACCACTTTAATTAATTTATCAATAGTTAATTTATAATGTATTGTTTTCTTCATTCTCTGTTTCGTAATTTGTTCTATACCCAATCATTATTTCATTTAAAATATCTGCTACTATTGGCGGTGTATACGTAATTGCATTAGCTCCTGCTTTTATAGTTTCCCTTATAGTATCATTACTTGGACCACCAGTAGCTATTATAGGAAAATCCGGATGCTTTTCTCTTATTTTACTTACTATATAAGCTGTCCTTTTAGCACCTGAAACATTAAGAATAGTTGCTCCTGCATCTATTCTTGCTTCTATATCCTCGAATTCTGATACAACTGTAACTATAATTGGGATATCTATGGTTTCCCTTACTCTTTTTATAACTTCATTAGGTGTTGGATTATTAACTACTACACCCATAGCCCCCTTAAATTCAGCATCTAGTGCTAAATTTGTTACTCTCTTCCCTGTAGTAATTCCTCCTCCAACGCCACAAAATACTGGTACATCTGCCGCCAATAGCAATGCCTCTGTTATTATTGGCTGAGGTGTAAATGGATATACTGCAATAACTGCATCAGCGTTTGTATTTCTCATAACTGCTACATCAGTAGTAAAAACAAAGGACTTTAATCTTTTTCCGAATATTACAATGCCACTAGCATCTCTTATTGCACTTGGTAGCTCTATCATATGACTTCTCAAAGTTCCTTTTATTTGAGGTACTCTTTTGTTCAAATTTTTATTCTCAATATCTCTCTCCATCTTTGTCCCTCTTTCTTTTCGTATTTATTCAAAATTACGGTTGACACGCCGTCCTGTCTAACTTTTGCTTATCTACTAATATTATATTAGTTTTATGAATATAATTATACTTCCAATATTTGTTTAATTCTACCCGTAATAACTATATTCTTTTATCTATACTAGAAATATTTTATATCTATCATAAAATAATTATATAAATCTTTAATTGCAATTAGTTAAAAATTGCTATCTGCTTTAAAAAACAAATATGAATTCTTAAAAAATAATTAATCATTAGTATCTATCTCACATCTATCGGCTTTTTCGCCCTTACATTCTATCTCTTTTAGTAATTTTTCTATCTCTTTTAGTAATTTTCTAACCACCCTTTTTCCTATTTCATCTTCACTCATTTCACACAAGGCATCATCTATATTTCTCCACTCAACCCATTCAACTTCAGAAGACTTATTTATCTCCCCTTCAATATATTTAGCCATAAAAGTCAACATTATAATTTCTTTAGAAGCTAAATACTCACTTCCCAAATATTTTATATCTCCAACGGTTATTCCTGTTTCTTCTTTAACTTCTCTATATACTGTGCCCTCCACAGATTCTCCATTAGTTACATATCCTGATACTAATACCTTTGAATTTTTAAAAATATAACTTTGTTTAAGAAGCAAAATTTCTTTACCCTTCAAAACTGCAACTACTACACATGGCTTTGGAGTATCAAAATACATAATATCATCTACAGGGCAATATGGAACTCCACCTTCATCCCAGCTAAATTTCTCAATTAATTCTCTTCCACAGAGTGGGCAATATTTAAATTTCAAAATTTTTCCTCCTTAATTCTTATGTTATTACTTCTCATATTTTCTTAATCTAATTCAATTATTGCTTATTTTAAGACAAGTATCAATAAGCTACTTAAAACAATTTCAAAATTATAAAACAACCTTAACCGGCTTACCTAAAGTTATAAAATTTTCACCGACTTCACATTCATAAGCAAATATATCAACGCCATTTTTGTATGCTAATCTTAATGCCTCACCAAAAGCCTTATCCATTTCATCATAGGGAGAAAAATTATTTATGTTGCTCATTTGAATAAGAAATAGTACTCCAGCTCCAAAACCCATTTTTTTAGCTTCTATAAGCTCTAATAAGTGTTTTCTTCCTCTCTCTGTAGGCGCATCCGGAAACATAGTATTACCATCTACTTCAAATGTAACACCCTTTACCTCAAGATAATATTCTTCGCCCATGTCGTTAGATAGTTTAAAGTCAAATCTACTAGTTCCAAAAGTTTTTTCCCTCTGTATTATATTATATTTAACTAGATCTTGGATTTTTTTATTATTTAAGCCTTCATTAACAACTTTATTAGGAATTTGTGAATCTATATTAATGATTTTACTTTCTTTATATCCTGCAATTAGATCATATAGTGTTTTCCTACTAGGATTAAGTTCCTCTCTTAATAAAACTGTGGAACCAGGAATTAATATCTCCCTACATCTTCCTGTATTAGGAACATGTACCATTAATTCTTCGCCTTTAAAATTTACATAGGCTTTAAATCTATTTGGTCTTCTTATAAATTCTGCAATAAAAACCCTTTTGTCTATAAGCATAATTTCATCTCCATTTTTTAAAATATACACTGTTTTATAAAAGTTATCAACATTATCCACAGCCATAATAGTATTTTATGTGGAAACATTGATTATTATTTCGCAAAATAAAAAATTATCAACAAAAAAAGCCCTTGCTATTGCAAGGACTTTCCAATGGTGACTCCTAGGGGAATCGAACCCCTGTTACCACCGTGAAAGGGTGGTGTCTTGACCGCTTGACCAAGGAGCCTTATAAAGTTTGGTGGCTTACCGGGGAATCGAACCCCGGACACCATGATTAAAAGTCATGTGCTCTACCAACTGAGCTAGTAAACCATATTGGCTGGGATAGCAGGATTTGAACCTACGAATGCCAGAGTCAAAG
>JAJYBA010000059.1 GCA_021779235.1 Bacillota bacterium | reverse complement strand
TTCTATTTCATAATAAGTTAATTGAACATTAATAAGTTGCAGGTTATTTTGCAATCCATATATATACGCATAACATTTAGCTTGAGCCCAATGAAGACTATTATAATCCTCTTCAAGCAATTCTAAATCTTTAGTAACTGTTTTAATTTCATCTATGGTGACTTCATTATTTTTGATTAAAATACCATCGGCACGTCCCTCAATTACAATTGTACCGCCATTATATTCCACACTATGTTTTAAACTTACCTCTGACAAATATTCTTCTCCAAATATTACTGAATATTTTTCTTTATTTTCCTTCTGAATTTTTTGATGAGCTTTAGTCCCCTCTACAGCTCTACTACTGCCCATAAACCTCGTATCTAAGTCACCAGCTCGCAGTACAAACTCTACTAAATTACGCACAGATATTTTTATATCCCTATTTTTCTCCATAATTTTAACCTTCTTTAATAAATAAAATTGTCACTATTAAAATTTTAATTATTTTTCTGAGCCTCTATTTCCTCAGCTAATTCATTTAAATATGTCCATCGCCCCATTAGATGTTCAAGTTCAACTTGTACATTCGTTTGCTGCTGCACTAGTTTCTGCAAATACTCAAAATCACTACTTCCAGCATTAATTTTTTTATCAATTTCTTGAAGTTCCATTTCCTTTTCCTCAATTATACCGTCAATTTCTTCATATTCCTTCTGTTCTTTAAAGGTAAACTTCAAAACCTTACCTTTTTTAATTTCTTCAATTTTACCTTTTTTATCTTCTTTAATAACTTCCTTATTGCCTTCCAGTAAATTTGAATTTTTATCTATATATTCTTGGTACTCAGAATAATTCCCTACATGTTGAATTATCTGTTCATTTCCTTCAAAACTAAATATTTTTTCTGCAACTCTATCTAAAAAATATCTATCATGGGATACGGTTATGACCACACCGCTAAATTCATCTAAATAATCTTCCAGTACTGTTAAGGTCTCGATATCCAGATCATTAGTTGGCTCATCTAAAAATAATACATTTGGAGCTTCCATAAGGATTCTTAACAAGTATAATCTTCTTCTTTCACCTCCAGATAATTTAGAAATAAAGGAATACTGGGTAGTTCCATCAAATAAAAATCTCTCTAACATTTGGGAAGCTGTAATCTTTTCTCCATCCCCTGTAGATATATATTCTGCACCTTCTTTAATATAGTCAATAGCCCTCATATTTTCATCCATAGCACCGTTTTCTTGACAGAAATATCCGATTTTTACCGTTTCACCCCATTCTATTAAACCCTCATCCTGAGTTATCATCCCACTTAAAATATTCATTAGAGTGGACTTTCCGATACCATTAGGTCCTATAATACCAACTTTATCTCTCTTGGTAAAGACATGACTAAAATCTCCAATTAACTTATTTTCGCCATAGGCTTTATGAATTTTCTCTACATTAATAACCTTTTTCCCAAGCCTAGTAGATGCTGAAGATAATTCTAACTTTTCCTTTGAAACGTCAATCTTACCATCTTTAATCTCCTCAAAGCGGTCAATTCTTGCCTTTTGCTTTGTAGTTCTAGCTTTTGCACCCCGCCTAATCCAAGCTAACTCCTTTTTAAATAAGCTTTGCCTTTTTCTTTCTAGTGCATCCATTAAAGCCATTCTTTCAACTTTCTTTTCCAAAAACACACTATAATTGCCCTGGTAACTGTATAAATTTCCTCTATCAAGTTCAAGAATCTTATTTGTTACCCTATCTAGAAAATATCTATCATGAGTAATCATAAGTACAGCACCTTTTCTATTGTTTAAAAAGTTCTCTAGCCAATCTATTATTTTGTTATCCATATGATTTGTAGGCTCATCTAAAATTAACAAATCAGAAGGAGTAATTAGTGCACTACATAGCGCCACTCTCTTTCTTTGTCCACCTGAAAGATTCCCAATGCGCTCCTTAAAATTTGTTATACCAAGCTTAGTTAATATAGTTTTAGCTTCACTTTGAACTTGCCACCCGTTACACGCGTCCATTTTATTGTTAAGAATCATTAAAGATTTTTGAAGTATTTCATCTTCTGGGGTCCCTTGCAATTTTTCTATTACAGCTTCATATTCTCTTATAACCTGCATAACCGCTGTATCACTTTTAAAAATCTGCTCTAACACTGTAGCATCTGGGTCAAAATCAGGATTTTGAGGCAAATATTCTATATTTACCATACTTCCCTTTAAAATTCTTCCTTCATCAGGAACTTCAATTCCTGCTATTATTTTTAAAAAAGTGGATTTTCCAGTACCATTAACTCCTATCAATCCAATTTTATCGCCTTCACTTATACCTAATGACGCTTTATTAATGAGTATTCTCTCACTATAGCTTTTACTCACTTCTTCTATCGTTAACAAATTCATATCTGTACCATCCTTTTCATGTAATATACTGCTCGCGGCCATATTTTTTTTCATAATAATAAAGTAAATTCCGCGGCAGTTTATACTTTTCGCAGATAAATATTTTATTAAAATGGAATTTATCACCGCGTAAAGTATAACACTATACTTTAATTATACTCAAATAAGTAGCTAAGGGGTAGTGGAAATTTATCTTAGACAAAATTCCACTACCCCAGGGTTACATTATTTAAGTTCAAACTCCATTTTTACAGGATTATGATCTGTATATTTAAATTTAAAAGGATAACCCTTAACACTTTTTATTTCCACATTTGGTGAAACTAAGAAACCATCCATAGAAACCTTTTTAACATAATATCCCACTCATAATTTATTATCTCATATTTTTTGTAGGAGCAGCAGTCTACGATTTGGAATTATTTTACTTTCAAAGATGTTCAAGTTATTTTAAAATCACTCAATTAATCTTATTTATCCAATTAATAAGAACCCTAGTATATAAATATCTAGAGTTCTTTTAAAGTACTAATTAACTATTATTAACTTCTAATCCATATCTTCATTATAATAAATAACACCAAACTCATAACTAAGACAGCCCCAAGTATTATAGGCATTAATATCTGAAATTGTGCTATAATAATAGCTACAATATCCTTCCACCCTATAGCTTCATCACCTTGTAATTTATTAGCCTTTATTGGTTCTAGTTCTCTTACCTTTCTCATAAACTTCTCCCCCTTGTTAACTTTACCTTACAGCAGATGACAAGCTACAAAATGTTCTCCACCTACATCTTTATACTGTGGACATTCATTTTTACATTTTTCCATAGCATGCTGACATCTTGTATGGAATTTGCAGCCAGAAGGTGGATTTGCAGGGCTTGGTATATCTCCCTGTAAAATAATTCTTTCCCTCTTTAATGTTGGATCTGGTAATGGTACAGCTGATAATAATGCCTTTGTATATGGATGAAGAGGATTATTATACAATTCATTTTTGGGTGCGAGTTCCACCAAAGATCCTAGATACATAACCCCTATTCTATGGCTAATATGTTTTACTACACTTAAATCATGTGAAATAAATAAATATGAAAAGCCCATTTTTTGTTGAAGATCGCACATTAAGTTTACTATTTGAGATTGTATGGACACATCAAGTGCTGATACAGGCTCATCTGCAACTATAAATTCAGGATTTAATATAAGAGCTCTTGCTATTCCTATTCTCTGCCTTTGTCCACCTGAAAATTCATGAGGATATCTTCTTATATGATAAGGTGCAAGTCCACAAATTTCAAGCACCTCTTGAACTCTCCCTGCAACTTCACTCTTAGGTAATAAATCATGATCTAAAAGCGCTTCTCCAATTATTTGCCCTACAGTAAGTCTTGGATTAAGAGAACTATATGGATCTTGGAAAATTATTTGCATCTGGGGCCTTATTTTTCTTAAATCTTTTTTTGATAAATCAAATACATTTTGATTTTTAAAATATACATCGCCTTCTGTTTTATTTAGAAGTCTTAACATAGTTCTACCGACTGTAGTTTTGCCACAGCCAGATTCACCAACTAGACCCAAGGTTTCTCCCTTGTTTATGGATAGAGATACTCCATCTACAGCCTTAACATAGCCTACAGTTTTTTGAAGTACTCCACCTCGAATAGGAAAATATGTTTTTAAATTCTCTGCTCTTACTAATGCATCGCCCACTTACTTCAACCCCCTTGCATTCCTTATAAGTACTAAACAATTATTAATTGTTTAGCCCCTTGCATTCCTTAATAGTACAAAACAATTATTAATTGTTTTACCCCCTTGTATTTCTTAATAGTACAAAACAATTATTAATTGTTTTGCCCCCTAGCATTCCTTATAAGTACTAAACAATTATCAATTGTTTAGCCCCTCATATAAAAAACAAGCCACCTTATGCCCTGGTCTTATTTCTCTAATAGATGGTTGCTGCTTTCTACAAATATCTATGGCCTTCGGACATCTTGCACAAAAATAACATTCTTCTGGCATATTAATCGGATTTGGAACTTGTCCTGGTATTGAGTATAATCTATCCACATCTTTATCTAGTGAAGGTTTGGATTTCATTAAGCCTTCAGTATATGGATGCATAGGATTTTGAAATAACTCAATTACTGGTGCTTCCTCAATAACCTTGCCAGCATACATTACTACTACGTATTCTGCCATTTCTGCTATTACTCCAAGATCATGAGTAATAAGCATTATTGAAGTATCAAGCTTTTTCTTTAGATCCTTCATAATATCAAGTATTTGCGCCTGAATTGTTACATCTAATGCAGTAGTTGGCTCATCTGCTATTAAAAGTTTGGGATTACAAGACACTGCCATAGCAATCATGGCTCTTTGGCGCATACCACCACTAAGTTCATGAGGATAGCACTCCACTATCTCATCAGCTCTTGGTACCCCAACTAACTTTAACATTTCTACTGCCTTTTTCTTAGCTTCAACTTTGTTTAACCTCTGATGAAGCATGATTACTTCTTCTATTTGGTATCCTATAGTAAATATAGGATTTAAGGAAGTCATAGGTTCCTGGAATATTACAGCAATATCATTTCCTCTTATAGCTCTCATTTCATCATCCTTGAGTTCTAATATCTTTTTATCTTCAAATAGAATTTCGCCCCCAACTATTTTTCCAGGGGGTGATGGAATTAATCTCATTATGGACATCGCTGTAACGCTTTTACCACAACCTGATTCTCCAACCACACCTATAATTTCTCCCTTCTTAATGTTAAAGCTGACATCATCAACAGCTTTTACAACACCATCTTCTGTATAAAAATAAGTTTTTAAATTTTTTATTTCAACTAAATTTTTACTCATAGTATGCTCCATATTCATAATATGCCTCCTAAACCTTTAGTTTTGGATCGATGGCATCGCGAAGTCCATCTCCAAATAAATTTATACCCATTACTGTTAAGAAAATGCATATACCAGGAGGCGCCCAAATCCAAGGTTTGAATTGTAATATATATGCATTGTTAACTGACTGAACCATTTGTCCCCAAGATGGTGTTGGTGGAGTAACTCCAAGTCCTAGAAAACTCAATGCTGATTCTGTTAGGATTGCACCACCTATACCTAAAGTAGCCGAAACTATTATAGAAGCAAAGGTATTTGGTAGTAGATGACTAAATATTTTTCGTCTATCCCTAAGGCCTAAAGCTTCTGCCGCTTGCATAAATTCTTGTTCCCTTAGGGATAGTATTTGACCTCTAACAATACGACAAAGACCTGGCCATCCAAGTAGGCCTATAATAAACATAACCACGTACATCCTGTACTGGGGAGGTACTTTTAAATCTGACATTACTGCTGCTAGCATTATAAGTAGTGGCAAGCTTGGAAAGCATAAAAATATATCAACTATTCTCATTATTATGCCATCCACTATTCCGCCATAGAAACCTGCTATTCCACCTAGTATACTTCCAATTAGCACTTCAACAAGCACAGCCAGTATACCTACTGAAAGAGAGATTCTACCTCCATACATCACCCTTACTAAAACATCTCTTCCTACGTCATCAGTACCCAAAAGGTGCTGAAAAGATGGAGAAGCTGATACATTGTATAAATCTATGGTTTCCATTTTATAAGGTGATATTATTGGTCCAAAAATAGACATAAGTACCATAAAAAGAAGTATATACATTCCAAACATAGCTAATTTATTCTTTTTTAATCTTTTTCTTATAATCTTCCAAGGACTCAAGATTTCTTCTTTTTTAATTTCCTTTGCTTTTGGTTTTACTTCTAGTTGCATTTTGACACCTCCTATTTAAGCCTTATTCTCGGATCTACTACGGCATAAGTAACATCTGCAATTAAGTTTCCAATCAAAGTTAATACTGCAAATAAGATATTTACTCCCATGAGCAGTGGATAATCTCGTCCACTTACTGCGCCAATCTCTATAGGTCCTATACCAGGCCATAAAAAAATGCTTTCTGTAATAAAGGCTCCAGAAAATAATGCAGGAAGCCAAAATCCCAGTAATGTAATAACAGGAATCATTCCATTTCTAAGAGCATGTTTATATATAACTACTTTTTCCTTTAATCCTTTAGCCCTAGCAGTTCTTATGTAATCCTGCCTTATTACCTCTAGCATACTGGATCTTGTGTATCTCATAAGAGCTGCAACACTACCCAAAGTAAGCACAATAAGTGGTAATATCATATGACGAACTACATCCAGGCCATAAGAGATTCCTACTGCTGTACTTCCAGCCGTGCTCATGCCAGAAACTGGGAGTATCTGCAAATCCACAGCAAATATCTTTATAAGAAGCATACCAAAAAAGAAAGAGGGCATAGAAATACCGACCAGCGCAAATATGGTGAAAAATCCATCAAATTTTGAGTACTGTTTAGTAGCAGAAACTACTCCGATAGGGATTGATATTAATACACTTAGTATTAATGAAAGTATTGATAAGTAAAAGGTGTTCCAAATATATGTGTTCATAACCTTTCCTACTGGTTGTTTAAAGTTAGTAGATTCACCAAAATCCCCATGAAGCACTCCACCTGCCCATGTAAAATACTGTTTATACACTGGTTGGTCAAGTCCCATTTGGTGTCTTAATTCCTGTTTTCTTTCTGGTGTTAAATGTGGATCCATTTTACCTGTTAATGCATCACCTGGTGCCAACTGCAATATGAAAAATATTACTATAGATACCCCTATTAAAACTGGTATCATTTGCAGCAATCTTCTAGTTATATACTGCCTCATGATAATCCCCCTTTATAAACTATGCTTGGTAAAAACCAAGCATAGTAAAATATATTAATATAATTAAAGTTTTATTTATCTATTTAGCCTTAGGTTCAACTAACTCTGCCTTTGCAATTTGATAAGTAAAATCAATGTAAGGAGAGAAACTTATACCTTTAACTCTTGAACTTACAGCCCACATATTTTTACTTTGATCCAATAAAACATATGGTACTTCATCAGTGAAAAGTTTTAACCACTCTTGATATAGTTTCTTTCTTTCCTTCTGATCCGTTGTCTTAAGAGCATCTGACATTAATTTTTCGCTTTGTTCATTTACCCAATTTCCTGGATTGTACCCACCTAGTTCTGCTTGTTTAGCTGAGAATATTCCTGATGGATCTGGATCAATACTTAAACTCCAAGACATATTATAGATCTCAAATTTCTGCTCATCATAAACCTTAGTACATAAAGTATTGAATTCCATTAATTCAGGAATAACATCTATCCCTATAGCCTTCCAATTCTCTTTTACTATTGGAATTAGCATTTCAACGTATTTACTTCCTTGATAAGTCATCCAATGAATTTCGAATTTTTTACCATCCTTATATCTAAACCCATCCTCCTTTTTAAGCCAACCTGCTTCCTCTAATAATTGATTTGCTTTTTCAGGATTGTATTCATATTTATTTATATCATCAGTATACGCCCAAGAAACTTGTGACACTGGTGCATTACAAACCTCTGCATACCCCTTATATCTAGCATCTATAAAGCCTTTTCTATTTAACCCATAAGTAAGTGCTTGACGTACTTTCTTATCTTTTAATTTATCATCTTTAAGGTTTAAACCTATATATCCATATCCATTATCTGGATATAGTTGCATTTCTATAAAGCCTGCACTTTGAAGCATTTGAATATTTTCTGGTGCTGCTCCAATTCTATCTATATCTACTTCACCAGCAGACAAACCTTGAATATTAGTTTGACTAGTAGTAACCTTCAATATAACCTTATCAATCTTAGCTACGCCATTCCAATAATCAGGATTTTTCTCGAAGTCAGCTTCTTGACCTGCCTTATATTCTTTAAAAAGATATGGACCACAGCCCATTGGTTTTAAGAATAAATCTTTTAATTTCTCTATATTTCCCTTTTCAAAGCCATAATAACTCTTACTCATAATTCCATAACCAAAATCAGAACTTAGAGCTGGGGCTTTAACCTCTGTTAATGTAAAGGAAATTGTATAGTCATCTATAACCTTTATACCTTCAACAGTTTTAGCATCACCTTCATGATATTCCTTATACCCAACTAATTTATCTACAGAATCTGTTCTTGCGCCATCATACTTCGGGTCACAAACAGCTGTAAATGTAAACTCAACATCCTTAGCGGTTAATTCTTCTCCATTGCTAAACTTAATGCCTTTATTTAAATGGAAAGTATAAGTCTTGTTATCCTCTGAAATCTCCCATTTTTTAGCTACTTTACCTATAGGATTTCCTTGCACATCATTTGACAATAATCCTTCAAACACTAAGTTTGTAACATAGCTATCATCTACTGAACTTGAATATATAGGATTAAATTTCCCTTCTGGCGCTGTAAATCCAATAATCAATGTGTCTTTTCTGTTTGCCGCTGTTTGTGGCAATTTTTCTGGATTTACTGCGGCTAAAACCTCTGATGCTTTTAAATCTTTTGATGCTCCCCCACTACCACTTTGACCACAACCTGAAAATAATAGAGTCATTGACATAGCTAAACTTAAAAATCCA
>JAJYBA010000058.1 GCA_021779235.1 Bacillota bacterium | reverse complement strand
CTAATACTTTAAATGATAAAGGAGTTTTAAATCCAACAAGATATAAGCAGCACAAAGGAATGAAGTATTGTAATCCATCCTCAAATGATGACTATGGATTGTGGAATAAGACTACAATTAAGAGAATTTTAAAGAATGAAATTTATATTGGCAATATGGTTCAGCATAAGAGAAATAAAGTTAACTATAAATCAAAGAAGATTAAAGAGTTGGATAAAAGTGAATGGATAATTGTAGAGGCCGTACATGAACCTATAATAAATAAAGACATATTCCATCTTGTTCAACGAAAAATGAGCAGTAGAACTAAAAGCACTGGTGTTGGTAAAGTTCATATGCTTGCCGGAAAAGTCAAGTGTATGGACTGTAAGGGTTCTATGAATAAAATGAGTAATGGTTCCCAATACAATTATCTAAAGTGTAAGCTTTATAGCGTAGCTCCTAAGAAAAAATTATGTACTAGTCATTCAATTAAACTTGAGGAATTAGAAAAGATAGTTGAGACAAAGATTAAGGAGCAAATATCTAAGTCTTTTGTGGATTATGTGGATAATAATTATAAGTCATCTGAACAGAATAGAAAAACTAGTATTCTTCAGAAGGATCTAAAAAAGATAAACAGTGATTTAGAAATTTGTTCTGATGTCCTTAAAAATCTCTATTTAGATAAAATAAAAGGGGTAATATCCCAGTCTCAGTTTAATGATTTGAACAATACATTTCTGTCTGAAAAAGAAAAGCTAATTAATATAAGAGGTGAACTTAATCGTAAAATAGATGACTTGGGAAATAATAAAAGAGATAAGGGTAAGTTCCTCAGTACATTAAAGAAGTATGAAAATTTTAATGAACTTAAACACAGTATGATTGCTGAACTTATTGATTATATTGAAGTAGGGGAAAAAACAAAGAATAAAGAAGAGAGAAAAATAAATATTCATTGGAATTTATAATAAAAATCATATCAAAAATAAATGATTAATTAACTAGCAATGTGAGAAAATGATATCCCAACATGTGGTGCTGTTCCATCAAGTATTGCTACATTAAGCTTTTTAATAACTACTCCGTCTAGTGAATTATTGTCAGAAGAGCAATGATGGTATTCTATGTCGTAGCCTTTTTCATTGAAGTATTTACCAATTTTTTTCATTAAGGAGGATTTACCTGTTCCAGGTCCTCCTTTTATGCATATTATTCTTCTTGCTTCATCCTGTCCTAGTATATACCTATAGAAAGAATAAAATCCTCTTGAGGTATTGCCACCAGGAAAAATGTTTTTAATAGTACCTTGCATAATATCACACTCCATATAATCATATCAATATATCATATTCAAAGGTGGTAAAAATGGTTATACTTAATTTCAAATTTCTGTTTAGAATCTTGGATTTATCTACAGCACGAATTAGTATTAGCTAAAATGTGTAATTTTGTTATTAGCAATAACATAATTAATGCTTGTATTTATAAATATCCTGTGATAAACTAAGAACTAATTTAAAAAATAAACTACCTAGGGTAGAGGTGCTGTATCTAAGAGTACTTGTTCGGAGCCGGCAGGCCGTGAAGAATAAGGAAAGGAGCTATAGCCGAAGAAAATATATTTGGCAAAATTGTTTTCTGGGTTTACACATAATATGTGTAAAGCTGTCACTGATTTTTCAGTGGAGAGCTACAAGGTACACGAAGTTTGTATAAAAGTACGTATTTTTATGCAGCAAAGGTGTTCCTTTGCTGCATTTATTTTTTTTGAAAGTGGATACTGATATTTTTATAGGTAATTCTAAAAATATTAGCATTTTATTTAGGAATATAAAATTATAAATATCATCAAAGATGATAATTAATAGGGGTGGTTTAGTTATGGCAGTAGTTGTTCAAAAATATGGAGGTTCTTCTGTAGGTACTACAGAGAAAATTAAAGGCATTGCGCAAAATATAGTAAATAGAAAAAAGGAAAATACAGATTTAGTTATAGTAGTATCTGCTATGGGAGACACTACAGATGATTTAATATCTTTATCAAAAGGTATAACGGAAGAGCCAGATAAGAGGGAGTTAGATGCGCTATTATCCACAGGAGAAATAATTTCTAGTGCACTTTTAGCTATGGCAATTAAGGCTTTAGGATATGATGCCATAAGCTATACTGCACACCAAATTGGCATTCAAACTAGTGGGCAATATGGTAAAGCATTAATTGAGGACATACATGATAAGAAAATTAAAAAAAGCTTAAAAGAAGGTAAAATTGTAATAGTTGCTGGCTTCCAAGGAATAAATGGAGAGGGCGACATTACAACCTTAGGCAGAGGCGGTTCTGATACTACGGCTGTAGCTTTGGCAGTGAAACTTAAAGGTAGCTGTGAAATATATACGGATGTAGCTGGAATATATAGTGTAGACCCTAGAGCATATAGTGAGGCTAAGAAATTAGAGGAAATAGAATATGAAGAGATGTTAGAGCTAGCAAGTTTGGGGGCTCAAGTAATGCATTCAAGGTCAATAGAACTTGCTCAAAAATATGGCATACCTATATATGTAGGCTTAAGTAATAGTGATATTAAGGGGACTGTAATAAGGGAGGTAAAAAATATGAATATGGAAAGCAAACCAGTAACAGGCATAGCCACTAGCGATGAGGATGTGGCTGTAACTCTGCAGCGTATACCTAAAGATGTGAATATACTATCCACTATATTTGAAACTATAGGAAGTAAAAGAATTAATATAGATATGATAAGTCAAACATCCCCTATAGATGGAAAGGTAAATGTATCTTTTACAATTCCTAAAGAAAGTCTAAAGGATGGTTTGGAAATTATAAGTGGTTTAATAGTAGATAATAAGGTTATAGTTGATGAGGATATAACTAAGTTTTCAATGGTAGGACTTGGGATGAAAACAACCTCTGGAGTAGCGGCTAGAATGTTTAGGATTTTTAGTGAAAATAATATTGAGATTAAAATGATTACTACCTCAGAAATAAGAATTACTTGTGCTATTAAAACAGAAGACAAACTAAAGGCTATACAGGTTATTGCAAAGGAATTTAATCTATAGATAATAAGGACATAGAAGGAGGGTTTATATGAGGTTTTTTGGTAATATGAAAGCTGAGAATAATAGATTAAATATTGCAGGCGTTAGCACTGAAGTTCTAAGTAAGGAATACGGTACTCCTCTTTATGTAATGGATGAGCAGCTTATAAGAGATAATTGTAGAAGGTTCTATAAGGGTTTTAAAGCTGGGGAAGAGCAGAATAAGGTAGCTTATGCTGGAAAAGCCTTTTTAACTATCGCAATGTGTGAAATTATAAAAAGTGAGGGTTTATATTTGGATGTAGTTTCAGGAGGAGAATTGTATACTGCCTATAAGGCTGATTTTCCATTGAAAAAAGTATATTTCCATGGTAATAATAAAACCATAGATGAAATTGAAATGGCAATAGAACTTGGCGTAGGAACTTTTGTGGTAGATAATCTTCATGAAATTGAAATTATTAACGCAAAAGCAAAAGAAAAAGGTATCACACAACGGGTTCTTCTTAGATTAACTCCAGGTATAGAAGCACATACTCATGAGTATATAAAAACTGGACAAATTGATTCAAAGTTTGGGTTTACTACATTAAATAATGAATTGGAAAAGGTTATAAAGACTACTTTAAGTCTTTCAAATATAAAATTAGCAGGACTACACTGTCATATAGGGTCTCAAATTTTTGATTTAGAACCTTATAGAGATGCTGTGGGAATAATGACGTCATTGATTAAAAATATTAAAGAAAGATTTAGTTATGATATAGAAGAATTAGATTTAGGCGGAGGCTTTGGTGTTTATTATAACCAAAGTGACGAACCAAAGGAATTAGAAGAGTTCTGTACAGTAATAATTGAGGAAGCTAAAATTAAGTGTAGTGAGTATGGAATAAACTATCCTACTCTTGTAATAGAACCTGGGAGGTCCATTGTTGCTAATGCAGGCATTACTTTATATACTGTGGGAGCTGTTAAGGATATACCCGAGGTTAGAAAATATGTGGCAGTGGATGGTGGAATGACAGATAATATAAGACCAGCCTTATACAAAGCGCAGTATCAGTGCGTAGTAGCAAATAGAATAAACGAGCCTTGTACGGAAGTAGTTACAATAGCAGGTAAGTGCTGTGAAAGTGGAGATATATTATTAGAAGGTGTAAAATTACCAGAGGTTAACAGTGGAGACCTTATAGCGGTACTTTCGACTGGTGCTTATGGGTATTCAATGAGTAATAATTATAATAAAATACCTAAGGCTTCTGTAGTTTTAGTAAGTGAAGGGAAGCATAGACTTATATGTAAAAGGCAAACTTACAAAGATATGATTAGTAATGAAGTGTGCTTATAAGTGAAAAAAACTCTCCTGCGTGCCTTGCAATATGAGCTCGAAACGGGAAATTCCATTAAGAAATTCTAATCTTTTGCTTATATAAAATTCTCTGGCGCTCACACTCGACGTCCTGTCTCGGGTTCGCTATGCCACCGTCCTGGCGGCATCACGAGAATTTTATATTCGCAAAAGAAGAATTTCTAAATGGAATTTCAATGTTTTTTCGCTTCTTATTGCAAGTCACTCAGGAGAAATTTCATACTTACATAGTATAAGCAGATCTTTGAGTAGTTCTTAGTGGTACGTGACAATTATTAATGTTATACATCCAGGGATGATTACAAAAATTGGTAGTGTTATAAATTAAGTGGGTGTAAAACTCACTATATATTATCTGTCACATGACTACATGATTTCACCTTTATGATTATAGCTGTCTTTATAAATTAGGGAATGTTTAAGACTAGTGTTAATTTTTAATACAACAAAAGACTGGGGAGCATTGTACAGTCTTAATTGTATAATACATGAAAGATGCGAATTATATTATCATTAATTTGAAGATACTAATTCTATTTTTTTATTTGATACTTTGCTGAAGATATTTGAATTTTGAAATTTTTGTAAAAGTATAAAGTTTATTAAACTATAAATATAATACTACAAAATGTTAAAACAATGTCCATTTTCGAAATTAGCTCTTTTTTCTTAGATTATACTTTTCGTTATAGCATCATCTAAGAAAAAACTCTTAATTTATATTTGACTACAAGGATATATATCGTGCTTAGAGAATACATATACCCTATAAGAATATTCTGTAATTATATTAAATAACCTTTAAACTAAAAGACAGTAAGATTAACTACTGTTCCATAAGTCATTTTTTAATACTATCTTTTGTTTTTGTTGAGCCGTGTAAATCAGCTTTTATAGTTAGATATAATATAATCGCTAGTGCAGCAGTTCCAAATTCTGAGATGGGCAATGCATAGGCAACTCCTTTTAACCCAAACAGTGAATTACCAATAACTAGGGCAGGAATAAATATTACTCCTTGTGAGATTGACATTAGTAGAGCTGGAACTGCTTTTCCGGTTGATTGAAATACATTGGTGAATAAGAATATAAATCCGTAAACTATTTGAGCAAGCATTGAGATATGAAATAGTGGTGTTCCTATTTTTATAATGTCAGCATTGCTTATGAACAGACCAATAATAAAACTGCTTGAAAAATATAGTGTTATGGCAATGAAAATACTAATTAACATGGCACAAATCCCAGTGAATTTGATGATTTCATTCATTCGCTTTCTATTATTTGAGGCATAATTATACCCAATAAGAGGTTGTACCCCTTCACAAAGTCCACTTACTATAAACTCTGGTATCATATTGATTTGTATGGCAATTCCGAGAACTGCAACTGTGGCATCGCCATAATTTGCGGCAAAATTGTTTAGAAGAACCGATGAAGATAACAGTAAAAGAAAGGTAATAAAGGTCGGCATACCAATTGATAAAGAATTTTTTATAATACTAATTTTAAATGTAAGGTATTTAACTGAGATGGAAAGCCATTCACTCTTCTTTATAAAATACCAACTATAATAAATTACAGCGAGGCCATTGGCAATTACTGTTGCATAAGCTGCTCCCTGAACTCCTAGATGCAAAACGAATATCATGATAGGGTCAAGTATAATATTGCCTATGGTTCCTATCATCATGCCAATCATAGACTGTTTTGCAGATCCTTCAGCACGAACAATTTGCCCCATAGAAAAGCTTAACATAATAAATGAGCCACCGCCTGCGATTATTCTAATGAAGTTTCTGGTAGCTTCTATGGTATTAGTGCTTGTACCTAAAATGTGCATAATTGGCTCCATAAATACAAAGCAAAGTATAGTTAAAATTAAGCCTATAAATAAGCAGGCATAAAAAGAGAAAGAAGATGTGCGTTTTGCATTTTCATAATCCTTTTCACCAAGCAATCTTGAAATGTAAGTCCCACATCCTACGCCAAAGATGTTAGAGGTGGCCATAAATATAGTAAAAACTGGCATAGCGAGCATAACGGCAGCTACCATGTTTGAATCATTCAATTTCCCAATAAAAAAGGTATCCGTAAGATTTTGTATAACACCAACAAACATTGCTAGTATCATTGGTATTGACATATTCGCAACGGCCTTTGGTATAGGTGCCTCTTCTAAGTAATAGGTATTAGTTTGTTCCATTTTGTTCGTCCTCCTAAAATAGTTTTTTAACTTTTTTACATTCGAATAGTGAATTCAAAATACTTAGAATTAAAATTGTTAGAATTCTAAGTATATTATCAAAAAAATATAGAAACTATATTCCTACATTTTTGTTAACCAACTGAAGCATTTGTAAAAATGTTTCCCTTTGTTCTTCTGTCATATGGCGAGTAATTCTCTCTTCAGTTTCATCAAACACTTCTTTGAAGTCATTAATGAGATCTTGTCCTTTGGAAGTAAGTGATAATTCCTTTGTACGTGCATCGGTAGCACTATTGCTACGTAGAATAAATCCTTTTCTTTCAAGTCCTTGCATTAAACTTGTAATAGAGGAGCCCTTCAGCCCCATTGCCATTTCAATATCCTTTTGGCTAATGCTATTTCCACTTTCTTCATTGTCACCAATATACCCAACGATTCTTGCTTGTTGATTTGTAATATCATAGGGTATAAGACGTTCATCAAGAAGACGTTTTATATTATGGCCAATACTTCTAATATAAAATTGAAAAACATAATCTGGTTTGCTATCATGCATAAGAATATACGCCCTTTCGTAATATAGTTAGAATTCTAATTAATTTTATGCTAAAGTAAATCCAATGTCAATAGTAATTATTTTAGAATAAGATTAAGAATTATTTCTTAAACACACATTTCATAATTAATTATAGCATTTATTTAGAATTTGTAGAAATATTATGAAAGGATTTGTTATACTAGTGAAGGGGATAAGCAAAGTGCTTATTTAAATTAATATGCATTGGAGGAAAATTTATGAACAAAGAGTTAGAATTTGCCCAAGATCTTATTGATTATATTTATGATAGTCCAACAGCTTTTCATGCTGTAGCAAAGGCTAAAGAAGATTTATGTAAAGAAGGCTTTGTAGAGATTAAAGAAGAAGAAAAGTGGAAACTTGAAAAAGGCGGAAAGTATTTTGTGACTAAAAATGACTCTGCACTAACTGCTTTTGTAGTTGGAAAGGGAGAAATCGAAGAAAATGGTTTTAAAATTATTGGAGCTCATACAGATTCGCCTAGTTTTAGAATTAAACCAGCACCAGAAATGGTAGTAGATAATACATACGTAAGATTAAATACAGAGGTTTATGGCGGACCTATATTAAATACTTGGATGGATAGACCTTTAGGGGTTGCCGGAAGAGTGACTTTAAGAAGTGAAAATATTCTATATCCAGAAACTAGGCTAGTAAATATTAATAAGCCTATAATGATAATTCCTAATTTAGCTATTCATATGAATAGAGATGTAAATGCTGGAATTGAATTAAATAAACAAAAGGATACCTTACCACTACTTGGAATGGTGAGTGATGAGTTAGAAAAAAACAATTATCTTATGAGCGCCATTGCAAAAGAATTATCTGTAGAGCTTAAGCAAATCATAGATTTTGATTTATTCCTTTATGAATACGAAAAGGGATCAATTATAGGGCTTAATAATGAATTTATTTCAAGTTCAAGATTAGATGACTTAGCTATGGTTCATGCAGGAATAAGAGCACTTGCTAGAGTTGAAGCAGTAGAGGCAACCAATATAATGGTTTGCTTTGATAACGAAGAGGTAGGAAGTTCCACTAAACAGGGTGCTGACTCAAATATGTTAGTTGATATCTTAGAACGCATTACAATATCTTTAGATAAAAATAGAGAAGATTTTTTAAGAGCTATTTCTAAATCCTTTATAATATCTGCAGATAATGCACATGCTGTTCATCCTAACAGCCCAGAAAAGAATGACCCCACAAGTAAGCCTTATATGAACAAAGGCCCAGTTATAAAAATCAATGCTAACCAAAGCTATACTACTGATAGTAACTCTGATGCAGTTTATGAATTGGTTTGCGAAAAAGCTGGAGTTCCAGTACAAAAATTTGTTAATCGTTCTGATGCTCGTGGAGGCTCAACTATAGGACCAATATCTTCAACACATTTAAATATACGTTCAGTGGATATGGGAAACCCAACTTTAGCTATGCATTCTATAAGAGAACTAGGCGGAGTTTTAGACCACACTTATGTTACAAAATCCTTTGAAGAGTTTTATAAAATTTAGCATCATATATAAGAAAAGAACTCACAATGTTTCGTTGTGAGTTCTTTTTTTTCTATATAGAAAATTATAAAATTCTAAATTTGCGGGTAACTTTTTAGGCTTTAAATAACTGAATATAAAAAGATATCTCAGTTAATTTTATAATTTCCATCCTTCAGCACACTGAAAAATCATATATTGCGTAAAAGGCTATTTGAACGAGCTTAGCAATTCTTAACGTATTTTATTGAAAGAGCCGTTAAGAAAATCATATGTTTGAGCACACAACAATTGAGAATTGTTGTGTACCCATAAGGAATACTAAGGGGATAGCGAGTTTATGATTTTTAGGATATTTTAATAAAATACGTTTAGAAGTGCTTAGTGAAGAGAGATAGCATTTCTAGCAATATATGATTTTATTATTTTTACTAATAATTAAACAGTTAGTTGGAGATAATAATTTGAGTTAGTCCTAAAAAGTCATAAATATTATTAACAAAAAGTGTTGAAAGGG
>JAJYBA010000057.1 GCA_021779235.1 Bacillota bacterium | reverse complement strand
TAAAGCTGCTTGCTAAATTTAAAGCCGAATTATCAACCGATATTAATGCAGTTGATTTAGAAGATTCTATGTTTTTAGATGCAGTTTTAGCTGGTAAAAAAGATGAGGAACTTTCTAACACTTTAGATTTACCCTCCAAGATGACTGTTAAATCAACTCTACTCACAAAACAAAAAATTTCTACCGACAAAATTAAAGAAGCCCTGCAAAAACAGGATTCTTTTGCATCGTTTATGGAATTATTAAATCAGGCTGTAGAAAACAAAACAATTCTATATAAAAAGAAAGTTATATCTGCACCAGTAATTTCAGGTTTGGGTATAAAGAGTGCATCATTATTAAATATAATGAGTGGAATCAAGAATTTTGAATCCATAGAATCTTTTGATTTATCTTTAAATAAACAAAATACTAACATTTTAAGCAGCATCCTCGATCTAAACTACTATCCTGACTTATTTAGAGTGCATAGTTCAACAGGACTAATTCTAAAAGCCTTTATTTTAAAAATGCTCTTAGCAGGTATTCGTAGAGTAGATATTGTTAAACAGTTTGAGGGTAATTTCTTAACTATAGACATTAAAAATGAGGATCCTACTTCACTAGGTAAAAAACTAGAGCATACCTTTAAAACTGTAAATACCCAGTTTGAAGAAAAGGTATTAAATGAGTTTAAACAAGACTTTGGAAACGATGGAACCTTAGAGAAAGAATTTTCAGATACTTTAGACTTAATCTTAAAAGTATCTGAAAATTCTGGATATACTATTTATGTAATGGATGCTTCAGGTGCTTCAAGAAATGTACCAATTTCAAAAAATACAATTGATTCTGTTTTAGATGAATATGGTGAAGATTTACTTAAAGCTTTTAAGAGTGTTTCTTTCCAAGAAACGGGAAAGTTAAAAGATACTGATGCAGCATTGCACAAGATGTTAACACTGTTAACTCCATCAAACGAAGCTTTATTTGATTCTACATTACAACAAGCAATTGATATTGTAAAAACTGGCCTAAACTTTTATATTGGTTTAGTTCAAGGGAAGCTTGCAATTCAAAGACAAGCCTCTGACGTTAAGTTTTGGGAAGCTTCAGATCCAGAAATACATAACCAGAATGAAGAATTATTCAAAAGCTTAGGTGAGAAATATGCAGGCTTTATGAATAATTTCTCAACAACAACTGCTATTGACATGGCAAAGGGTACTGTATCTACTGTAACACGCACAGTACCAAAACTTGATAAAACAGGAAAATCAAATTTAGATAATAACTTTTTAGGTGCCTTCATAAAAGATTTTACTTGGTCATTACTAGCTAATCCATTAGTAGAACTTGAAAAAGAGGAAATAGAAAGTGAAGATACAGAAACAGTTATAAGCAAGCAGAAAGCTATAAAAGAAAAATTTGATATTTTCTTGGATGGTGTATTTTTACGTAAGAAACTCTCACCCGAAAGATTAGATGTTTCTGTTGATAGTGATGAGGCGGAATCTTATTTACGCAAAATTGCAAAACAAAACCTATCTAAGACTAAAAAATTACTAGCATCTGCAGATACCCTTCCTAATCTTGAAACTACTGGTGTAATCTCACGAAAAGGCTCTAACTCACTTGGAATATCTATAAAAATTCCACGTAAGGACTATAAATTTGTAAATATTACAAAAGATATAGTTGAGGGTGAAAGATTATCTACTCCTGTAATTAAGGGAAAAACAAAAGTTCAAAAAGTAACTCATATTATGTCTTTTAGTGAGTTAGTAAGAACCTTTAGTTTAGCTGTAGATAAGGTAGCAACTAGTTTACTAAAACTATATACAGAACATACTGACAATACTCTGTCAGAGGAAATTAAAAAATATCGAAACTCAATAGTTGATTCAGCCCCAACTGTTATTTCTACTATAAAACAGCTAGCTGATAAAACTCCATTTGATGAAGATACACAAAAGACTTGTTTAGAATCTTTAGCAAGTCTAAAAGCTGAACCACTACCAGATGGTGCTGAAGAAGAATTTACAAAACCTGCTGAACTCTATACTAAAGCAGTTGAGTTTTTTACCAATGAAGACTCAGTATTTTATAAAACCTATAGCTTTGCTATTGATGCAGTAAGAGATATTAACAGAGGCTTTACAACAACTCAAATTATTGATGCTATAGATAAGGCTTTGTCTGATCCATCTAAACCCTATGATGAAGTCTCATTACCAGAAAATATAAAAGACGTTTATAGCACTGAAGTACAAACTCCAGTTAATTCTATAATGAGCCCAGAAGCTATTACTAACTTTTCAAAGCTTATTTTTTCTGCAGTTCTTACCGAAGATGCTATTAATAATATTTTAGAATCCATGATAACTTCATTAAATAAATTAACAAGTGATTCTGATACATTAACACAAAAACATACTGAAATAGGCAACCTAACTAAAGAAAAAGAAACACTACTTGCAGATATTTCTAAGAAAAGATTATATATTTCTGAGCTAATTACTAAGCTAGCTGGGGAAGAAAGAATTGCTGCAAATCTAGTAAAGACAACAGCTAAGGAGCCGTTGACACAAGAAGAGCTTCCAGAGTCTCCTGAAATTACTGAGTCTCTTAGTGTCTTTAAGCAGTTAAGACTTACTACCTTAACTGAAGATATTAATGAAACAAGAAACTTATTAGAGATTAATAAAAAGAGTCTTGCATCATTAGAAGCCCGTCTTAAAGAAGTAACAACTCAATTAGATAAACTATATGCCGTTGTAAAATCTTCAGAAACTGCTGCTCTACAAACTAAATTAGTAATTTTATTCTCAAATTTATACACTAGTGCTGGAGAAGAATATAAAAACTTTAGTTATTCAGCTAAACAGTTACATAAGCCAACTGAAAAATCAGATAAGTCAGCCAGAGAAAAATACGTTTCTGACTATAGAGCCTTAGTCCGTACAGGATTGATGCCAATATTAATGGGATCTCTTGGAGTAAAGAATACATTATCTAATTTATTAGTATCACGGTCAACTAAGTCAGACACCGAATATTCTATTTTAAACGGTATTTTATCAAGCTTTACTGACTTTATAAATAACATTTTAACTCCAGCTACCACAGCTCCATTAAAAGAATCAATTACATTAGATGCTGGTACATTATTTATGTTAATGGAAGCAGCAGAAGAAGACAACATAGCTGATTCTATACCAGAGCAGCCAACAGAAAAGCCTACTGAAGAGACAGATCAGGAAGAACCCTCTGTACAAACTATATCAGAAGTAGATTTAACATCTAGAAATTATATACTTTCCATGGCTAAATTCTTAGCTGAAATGGGTTTCGTAAAAGCCAGAGATTGGAAAGTCGTTGATCCAAAGCAACCTCAATACATATACACTATATCGGATCTAATTATTAGAGGCTATTTCTTAGTTAATATAGGCAAGGCTTCAGATAATACTTTGTTTAAAGATTTAAAATATTGTTTAAACAACAAGGCAGTATTAAAATTTACTGTTAATCATGATACAGATATTAGTGTACCCTTTACCCGATTTGACTTGATTCAAAAAGTTGCTAGCGGTGATAGTGAAACAATCCAAAGCTTTTCTCCTAGTGAAGATAGTGACTAGAGATATGTTTTAGATTAAACTGATTGAGGCCAAAATATTGGCCTCAATTTTTATAGGAATTAAATAATATGAGTATAGAAACACCTCTAGCAGATAAACTAAAAAAATATCTTGCATTAATAGAAAAGCTTACACTTGCTAATCCATTTGATACTGGATCAGAGACTTCTTTATTTAATAAAAACTGGGAACAGTCTGGTAAAGACGTTGAACATTTCTTAGGTTTAGATGATTTCAATAAAAAATATGGTGGTGATGCTAATATTTTAGACATATATAAGTACGAGAATTCTCCAGAGGCAAAAGAATTTCATAAAGCCATAGGAAATGCTCTTTTTTCTAAAGAACTGCGTAAGGAGAAAGTAGCTCTACTTCAAGCTAGGGAAGCTTCTATTAAAGAGTCTTTGCATAATTATATATGGAATTTAACATTATTAGTAGAAACTGGAAATCCATTACAAGTAAGTAACGAGTTAAGTAAGTTTTGGAGGGTTGATAAAACATCAACTGACGTTTTTGTAAAAACCCCCAAATTTCCAGATTTTTTCTATGCCGTAGAAAAACCAGTTACAGTAGGATCACTTTTGCATGGTGCAAATGGGTCTCTTCCACAACCGATGGTTGATTCTGCAGGTTATGTCCAAGCTTATGCAACTAATAATGCACAAGCATATGTTACTGCTGCTATAAATAACTTAAAACCTCTTATTTCAGATGAAGAGTCTTTACTATTAATGGAACAGCTTCAAATGCTGCCATTTCATCAATTGCCAATGATGATTTACGATTCTCTTATTTTAGGTATACTTGATGCAGCAAATACTGGTATAATGAAAGAAACTGCTAGAGCTAGAACATGGCAAGAGCATATGGGACATCAAATACTAGACCCAGAAAAAGCAATGCCAGTTATTGAAATGCTTTTAACTAGGTCATCAAATGGCCCAACACCAGTAGATATTCCAAATAATCTTATAAGTCTTATTACTAATAAATTAGATGCTGTAAAAAATTCCACTAGTCCATATGATTCAAACTTTTTATTAGCTTTAAAAGAATCTTTAGAGCTTAGGAAATTTGACACGCAAAAAGCTACACAAACAACTTTAACAACCCTATACTCTACTATTGCGCTTATTATAAACCAAATTAATAAGATATTTATGGCTACTGTAGTAAAAGAGAAAGAGGCAAAATTATACTTTGGTAATATTGGGTATAATAATGATAGAAGTAAGGAACAAAAAGAATACCTAGGTGAATCACTGGCAATTACTAATGCCCCAATAGTGGTCTTACGTGGATTTTCTGGTGAGGCTACTGGAATAAAAAATTTAGTGTATTATATTGAAGCATATGTTTTAAATTTAGATTTCTCCAGTAAGAAACGAGAATTTGAACAACTTCCTCCAAAACCCTTAGGAATTCCTAGTAACGTTCATAATTACATTGCACATAAAGTACGAAAATCTATTAGCGTAAATGGAAATTCAGTTTCTACAATTGACAAGCAAGATTACATTGATGCTTTCATGCAAATCCAGGATAAATCTTCTGCAAGCACAATACCTGGGGCACAGTTTGGCAGAACTTATTGGAATGAAATTTTACAGACTGCCTATCAAGGAGACAACAACTTTGTTGAAGGTGTATTTTTTGTTGGCTTACCGCCAGTTTTTTGGGATACAGCAGAAAATTCACGGGAAATTTTCATACCAGACTCAGCAGAAAATTTAACTGACAAAATTTCTTTTAACTACATTACAATTGACTCTAAAGGGCAGGAAGTTGAATCTAATAAAGAATATAAATTATATTCAGCAATTGGCATTTATTACGATTTACTATTAATTGAACTACCTGGCGGAAATCTAGACATTAGACCAAAAGAAATTGACTTAAATACTGAACGTGGCAGGCGAAAAGTTGAAGATAGGCTAAACCAGGTTTTAAGTCTTTACCCATTAAAATCATTAAATACCGTAAGAGAAGAATTATTAAAATCTCTATATAATGAACAAACTGCAACACAACAATTTATTGTTGCCAAGTGTAAAGCTATTGTAGAAAATTTATTTGCAACAGCAGAAAACGGCTTTTGGTCATTAGATGGTGGTAAAACCTTTGCATCGTACAACCCTTGGACATTAGATGACCAAGCTGAGGTAATAAAATTTAGATTCACTGATCAAAATACTAATAGTCATGCTCAAACAACTGGAAAACGAAATGCTATGCAAAAATATATGAATGTTTTATCCAGCCAAAATAGAATAACTTAATCATGCCAATACCATCGCAAACACCTCAATCACCACAGCGAGCAACTTCACAAACAGTTGCTCAACCAGCAACTGTAAATACTAATAATACAGTAACTACTCAACCCGTCACTATGGGTCAGAATATGCCCGTGATACCACCAAGCACTTCTACACCTACACAACAGCCACAACCGTCACAGCAAGCCGTAAACCCGCCTTTACAGCCAATACAACCAACTCAAAATACTGAATTAGATGAAGCAAAACTATCTCCATTTTTATTAATATACGCTATTGCGGCAAATGTGTATGCTGAGGCATTTTTAGGCACTGTTCAAAATCTATTGAATCACCCAACAGGTAATGGGCTTTTTAAATTAGAGGCTGCAAGTGAGTCTCTTAATTTATCAAGAGATGAAATAAAAACAGAACTTAGTAGTAGCAATGCTATTGCTACAAATATAGATACTTTTGTAAGTTCAATGAAGGCTGTAAATGAGCCAGAGGATGAAATAGCTCATAATGTTCAAATATTAGACATGGACGAGCTATAGGAAACTCTTGGTATTTTGTCGGACAAGACGATATATCATATGTTGAGCGGGTGACCCGCCTGGGGTTTTATGATACTTACTGCAAAATATATGCTTCCTGGTATGGAAGCCATTAATGCATCCATAAAAAATTATATTAAACCAGAACATAAATTATTACTTTTAAACGTTTTATATTTTCTCAGCATTAAAACTGGAAATGTTCATTTTATAACAGACTCTGATTTTGAGAGTTTCAATGCTTTAGTTAACTATTGCCATGAATTAGCAATTGATTTAGAAAAATACGTTACTTGCTTCTTTATGTATTATAATAAATATATCACATCAACACATAAAATACATTTAAGCTATTTATTAAATGCAAAAGTAGTTTCTTTTTGTTCAAATAATCTACAAAATGCTTTAATTGATTATTCTCTTTTACAAACAGTAAAAAATGACATTTTATACACAGAAAAATCATTAAGACAATATGCTACAGATCATAATATATCATATGATAAAAGTTTTTTAATTGCTTATACAGGTGATTCACTATCAGAAGTATTTTTATTATATAAACATTATATGAATTATGAGTTAATAGCTGGGAGCGCCCTTAGTAAGAATAATGAAATTTTATTAGCATGCTTACATCCATTTTTTACATATATAACATCAAGAAATGGAGTATTTTCTGACAGACTACTACACAAATGGAATAATTCTAAAGTAGAAGATTTTAAATTCTGTCCTATCTTTTTCAGAGATAGATATTTAACTAGAGAGATTGACTATCAAAATTTAATGTACAATGAAGCTAGTATTACTGGTTCTTGTGTGCATAATGCATTTGAAGAGTTAATTAATAAATATAATAAGTCAAAAAATAAAAATCTACAAAAGTCCTATGAGCGGTTTCTTACATCAAAAACCTTTTTATATCTTCAAGAAACTTATCCTGAACATGTGCCGGGATTTAAAGAATTTTTCACTATAACGTTACCTAAGTTAATAACATCTGACACAATACTGTTAACTGAACATGAAATGAATATGCAGTATAAGTCATATTCCTTATATGGAACAGCTGACTTAATCTTAATTAATGGTTCAACAGCAACATTATTAGACTATAAAACTTCAAAAATAGATAATGAATTTTGGTTAAAGAAAAATAACGATAAATACGCAAATCAATTATCTTTATATGTTAAGTTTATAGAAAACACTGTACCTAATGTAAATAAAGTTGAAACTGCTTATATTATATATACTAGAGGATTAATTCATGAGCTACCTATCTTGCATGACAATATTTTAGATACTGTTATAGATAAAATTTTAAGCATAAAACAGCACATAAAACTTAAAAGTTTTACTGCAAATACAAAATCCTGTTTACTGTGTAGACACCCATTTTGTGAACACAGGGCAACTCCTAGTATGTGGGACGAGAATGGCGAAAGAATTGTAAAAAAAAGTAATTAACTTATATAAACTTATCATAAGGTGTTATCTAAATGTCATTATATACTCCACCATCTACAATAAGAAGACTCATTTTAGAGGCAGAAAATCTTACTCTTACCCCAAATGCTGATGCTACAAAAGCAAATGAGTTTACTGCATCCTCTACACCAGAGGATGTAGCTTTAGATTTGTCAACAGAATTACCCGGCCAGGGAATCCCTGGTGGTATTAGTTCAAATACATTAACTATGCCTAATGTGGTAACTCCACCCGCAACCCTTAAAAAAACAGTCATAAATAGAGATATAATTCTATCCCAACTGGCTGAACTTAAAAGTGTTATTACAAATTATGAGAAGCAATTTGATGGCGATGATTTAACACCAGAAGATGCTAACATTTATATTAGTTCTCTTTTAAGTACCCTAGTTTTCCATGCTGAAAAATTAAATGGTTTCATGGAATCTGAATCAGCAAATGAGCCAGGACTTCCTGAAATTGCTCAGCCAATGCCAGAACAACTACCCAGCGAAGAGATTCCTTCTGGTGCGGAAGAACCAAAGGTAATAGGATAATTAATACTTTAAATTAGGTTATTTTAATGGCAGATATATTAACAAAATTCTCAATTGGCGATGCTTGCTATACATTTGATTCCACTGCAGGTAATATTGTTAGATATGTAGTAATTGGGATAAATGCCCAAATTTCTTCTTCATCTGTAATAGATATTATTTACACAGCTCAGCCAAGTATTACACCAAATGCTCTAGGAACTTTTTATAGTTCTTCTCCAACTATTTCAATAGAAGAACAGCTTTTATACACAGCTGTTGAAGTAACTGAACTAGCAAATGCTTTCTTAGTTCAAAAGTCTGTTTCAATTTTTACTAATGCCGGATTATAATTATGCCAAGTGAAACAATTACTACACAATATAGTATTGGTGACATTGTTTATTATGTCATTTATCCTACATGTGATATAATTCAGGGGCAGGTTTTATATGTTAGAATATTACCCCTACCAACTACTGGGGTTGAAATAACATATAGACTACAAATAACATACCCCACAAGCATACAAAAGATTGTTGACTATGTTCAAGAAAGTGAACTCATGACTTTTCTAGGAGCCAAGACTGCCCTATTATCATGGCTTACTACACAAACCTCAACTGTCTCTGCAATGACAGAACCAACTTTACCGGTGGTGTAATAGTATGAACTTATTAAAACTTATTAAATTTACGGAAGAAACCTCTAAGTTATCTCCTAATGATGCATTTAAAAGCCCTTATGAGATATCAAATAAGGAAACACTAGCTAAAGAATTATCTAATGTAAATGATAAGTTAGAGATGCTATCAGATAAAATTGTGGCTGCT
>JAJYBA010000056.1 GCA_021779235.1 Bacillota bacterium | reverse complement strand
TTCTGAAAGCCATTATATTGATAGGCAGGCGCTGCACGCTTATAAACTAATTATTCCACATCCAAGAACTGGTGATGAACTTATACTTGAGTCAAAGCTTCCTCAGGATATGGAGGATTTAGTAAGTAAACTTAAAACTGAAAGTGATACATAAAAAAGCACCAGGTTTACACTATTAATTTAGTTTGACCTGGTGCTTTCTAGATATTATTTTTTATTATTTAAATTACCTAGGAATCTCTTCGATTTTTTTCTTTTTCTAATATTTTTTACCCTTATATAGATTAAGAATAGTGCTGAGGTAAGTACAAGATATTTTATAATGTTTAATAAGAGTGAAGAGGTTTTAGAGTTCTTTGAAGCATCCTTAGAAAACACATTGCTCAGAGGAGAGTTCTTTTTAGTATAATCCACTCCACTAGCTAAATCTAAATTGTAGGAGTCTTCACCACAAGTAATTATAGCTTTAGTTATTACATCACCTTTTTTAATAGAGGAAAGATCTAAATCCTTTTTCTCAGTTTTTATAGTTGGGGTTAAAGTTGAATTTTTAGCTTTAACAATATAAAAATCTTGTGATGCAACCAGTGGAAGCACAGTGCCATCTTCTAAAGTTAAATCTGATACTGCATCATCCTTATTAAGATATTTAGAAAGCTCAAAATTATCAAATCCATAATCAAATAATTTTCTACTGTCTGGGAAAAATGTCTTTTCAGAGTCATGTACTAGAGTTACTATAAGTTTTTGACCATTTCTATTTGCTACGGCAACATAGGAATGCTTTGACTGAATAGTATAACCTGTCTTTCCACCTTCACAACCCTGATAATAGTATTTGTCTCCATTATGTATTAATCTATTTTCATTCCAAAGTGGACGTTTTTCTTTAGATTTATTTGTTGCTGCCATGGTATATGAAGGGGTTGTTGCTATCTTCGTATATTCAGAATGCTTAGTAAGTTCCTGCATCATTAAAGCTAAATCATAGGCTGAAGTTTTATGATTAACATTATATAGCCCATTAGGATTGACAAAATTAGTATTTTTACATCCTAAGGATTTTGCTCTTTCATTCATAAGATCTGCAAATTTTTCTGTGGAGCCACTTACATGTTCTGCTAAGGCTATAGCACAGTCATTAGCGGAAGCTAATAATAATCCATATAACAATTCTTTTACAGAAACTTTTTCACCATCAAAGAGGTATATTTTTGAACCATCAGCCATCTCTGCATTTTTACTTACTGTTACCACATCGTTTAAATTAGAGTTTTCTAAGACTAGAAGTGTAGTCATTATCTTTGTGGTGGAAGCTGGAGGATAAGCAGAATTCTTATTTTTCTCATAAAGTATTTTACCCGTAGTAGCATCCATTAAGACCGCACTATCAGCGGACACCACTGGGGGTTTTATCTGGGCTTTAACTGATGGGGATATATTAAAAAGTAAAAAAAGTGATGTAAGTATTATTGTAATTAACTTCTTCATAGGTTACCTCCAGTTTTTTAATATTTATAGTATATCAAAAAAATACTTTTTTAGCGACAGTATTTTTGGAAAATTGTCAATAATTCCATATATGTAAGCGAAATAGTTGTTAATTGTTTTGAATCCACAGAGGCTAATAAGGAGGAATTATGAAAAATAAAGAAAAAATAATTGGTTCTATAGCTATTTTATGCATAAGCATTGTATTTATAATTATTGGTTATACGATGTCAAGTCCAGAAGAAAACATTAATGTTACAGATTATAAGGATATATTTGTTGAAACTGAAAAAACTTCAGAAAAAAAAGATGTAGAGAAAGTTATTGCAACTTCCACCAATAGTGTAGAAGATATTAATATTAAAGTGGATATAAAGGGTGCCATAAAAGAGCCTGGGGTTTATGAAATAAGAAAAGGAAGTAGAGTAACTGATCTTATTAAATTAGCAGGTGGATGTGCTCTTGATGCAGACCTAGATGCCACTAATCTTTCTCAAAAACTTAATGACGAAGATTGTGTTGTGATTTATAAAAAGGGAGAGATAGATAAAGTACAAAATCTGCAGAGTAATATTAATAATTCTACAGTTTCAAACTCTCAGAGCAAGAATGCTATTATTAACATAAACTCAGCAGATAAGGAAGAGTTAAAGACCCTTACAGGCATAGGGGATGCTAAAGCTGATGCTATAATTAAATATAGAGAAGTAAATGGAGGCTTTAAGTCTGTAGAAGAACTAACAAAAGTTGATGGGATTGGAGAAAAGACCTTAAGCAAATTTATAGATAAGGTAGACATAAAGTAACTAATGGTATAAAATTATTTTGAAGATTTAGTAGTAATTAATAATTGTTTTATACTCTAGAGAACGACAAGGAGGAAGAAAGATGGGAAAAAGACTTACAGAGCTTTCAAAAACCTCTGGCTGAGCAGCAAAAATAGGGCCGGAGACCCTTTCGAAGATATTAGATAAATTACCTAAAATGGAAAGTGAAAACTTAATTGTTGGAATTGAAACCTCTGATGATGCAGCAGTATACAAATTAAGCGATGAAATCGCAGTTATTCAAACCTTAGACTTTTTTACACCTGTGGTAGACGACCCTTATACCTTTGGGCAAATAGCAGCAGCAAATTCATTAAGTGACGTGTATGCTATGGGAGGTAAACCAACAGTAGCCTTAAATATAGTATGTTTTCCTAATTGTTTAAATATAGATATACTTGGAGAAATTTTAAAAGGTGGAGCAGACAAAGTAATAGAAGCCGGGGCAATTGTAATAGGAGGGCATTCTGTAGAGGATGATGAACCTAAATACGGCTTATCAGTGATGGGAATAGTGCATCCAGATAAGGTGCTTAAAAATTATGGCTGTAAAGTAGGAGAAGTATTAATTTTAACAAAACCCTTGGGTACTGGCATAATTAATACCGCAATAAAAGCTGAGATTGCTTCAAAAGAGGCTTATGATATTGCAGTTAAGGTTATGAGCACTTTAAATAAATATGCTGGAGAAATCATTATGGAGCATGAGATAAGTGCTTGTACGGATATAACAGGCTTCGGAATTATGGGTCACTGCTATGAAATGGCTAGTGGATCAAACATAAGCTTAAAATTATTTAAAGATAGGATACCATACATAAAAGAGGCTAAAGAATATGCGAAGATAGGACTAGTTCCTGCAGGTAGCTATAATAATAAAGCATACTTGGAAGGAAAATATGAGCTTAGGAGCATACCAGAATGGTTAGAAGATGTATTATTTGATCCTCAAACTTCAGGTGGGCTTTTAGTATCTTGCACAAAGTCAGAAGCGGAAAAACTTATGAATAGGTTAAATGAGTTAGAATTAAAATCACAAATTATAGGAGAAGTAATTCCTTTGCAAGATAAGTATATAATTGTGGAGTAATTAAATTAATAGTATCCTATGATTATCTTATAGTAAGTATAAAATTATATACCTACTAAAATATATAAATTTTGCTGCATCGAAGATGATGAGTTAACTAAGCAAATAAATACGGGGAGATTGTCATGAATAGAGAGTTATTAAGAAGTTTACCTAAGGTAGATGAACTACTTCAAGAAGAAACAATAAAAGAGCAACTAGGCAGTAGTATGAGAGTTCTTGTATTAGATTCCTTAAGAGAGACCATAGAGGCTTTTAGAAAGGCAATTCTAAATGATGAAATACAATCATTAACAAAAGAAGAGATAATACTTGATTCTATTAATTTACTAAACAAAAAGAAAAGTCCGAAGCTTAGAAAAGTTATAAATGGTACGGGAACTGTGGTGCATACAAATCTAGGTAGATCACTTTTATCAAAGGGTGCTATAGAAAAGGTAATTAATGTTGCTGAGAATTATAACAACCTTGAATATGATATAGAAAAAGGTAAAAGAGGATCTAGATATTCACATATAGAAGATATCATAATAAAAATAACTGGTGCAGAGGCTGCTATGGTGGTAAATAACAACGCAGCGGCAGTAATGCTTGTGCTAGATACTTTGTGTAGGGAAAAGGAAGCGATAGTTTCTAGAGGACAATTAGTTGAAATTGGTGGATCTTTTAGAGTTCCTGAGGTTATGAAATTTAGTGGGGCTAAACTAGTAGAAGTAGGTACAACTAATAGAACTCATTTATATGATTATGAAGATAACATTAGTGAAAATACAGGAGTACTGTTAAAAGTACACACATCTAACTTTAAAATTATGGGATTTACAGAAGAAGTAGCTATAGAAGACTTAGTAAAACTAGGGAATGAAAAAGATATACCAATAGTGGAAGACATAGGAAGCGGAGTACTAATAGATTACTCTAAATATGGATTTGTATATGAACCAACTGTTCAGGAAAGCATAAAAAAAGGTATGGATGTAGTAACCTTTAGTGGAGATAAGATGCTAGGTGGTCCTCAAGCTGGAATTATAGTGGGTAAAAAGAAGTATATAGATAGAATGAGGAAAAATCAATTAACTAGGGCGTTAAGAATAGATAAAATGACTTTGGCGGCCTTAGAAGGTACCATGCAACATTATTTAGAAGAAGCAGAGGCTATTAAAAATATACCAACTTTAAACATGCTTTTATGTCCGAAGGAAGAACTTAAGAAAAGAGCTCAAAAACTAAAAAGAAAGCTTCAAAATAAAACTAATAAATTTACTTTCACTATAGATAATGACTATTCCATGGTTGGTGGGGGTTCTATGCCTACTGAGAAAATGGAAACTTACGTCATAAAAGTAAAAAGTGAAAGCTTTACTACACAGCAAATAGAGGATAAATTAAGAATGAATGAAGTAGCTGTTATTGTAAGAATTTACAATAACGAAGTAATTTTAGATCTTAGGACTTTATTTGAAAAGGATTATGAAATTATTGTGGAGGCTTTTAAGAATATGTAAAAGATTTATATAACCATGATTGTCATGTAAAAGACATGAAATTTCATACTTACTATATGTATTAGATTTAGTAGATTAATCATAAACATATGTTGACATGCAAAAGTATAGATAGGTTGCATGTCAATACTTTTATGGAAAGGATGTTGCTTGTATGAAGCATATAATTATAGGAACAGCAGGGCATATAGACCATGGAAAGACAACTTTAATTAAAGTGTTAACTGGCAGAGAAACGGATACTTTAAAAGAAGAAAAAGATAGGGGTATTTCTATAAATTTAGGGTTCACCTATTTTGATTTACCTTCTGGCAGAAGAGCTGGAATTATTGATGTTCCAGGTCATGAAAAATTTGTAAAGAACATGCTAGCAGGAATAAGCAGTATTGACGTGGTTTTATTAGTTATAGCAGCGGATGAAGGGGTCATGCCTCAAACTAGAGAGCATTTTGAGATATTACAGTTGCTAAACGTTAAAAAAGGAATTATAGTGCTTACAAAAGCTGATTTAGTGGATTCTGAATGGATTGAAATGATTAAGGGTGATATGAAGGATGAATTTAAAGGAACATTTTTAGAAAATGCACCAATTCATGCAATATCCTCAAAAACTAGAATGGGTTTCAATGAGCTAGTTCAAGATATAGATAAAATCACAGAAGAGGTTGATGCTAAAGACACCGAAGGACATTTTAGGTTACCTGTGGATAGAGCATTTTCTGTAAGTGGTTTTGGTACTGTGGTAACTGGAACAATAATAAGTGGAAGAGTAAAGGTAGGGGATACTGTTGAAGTATATCCTTCGAAAGTAGTTACAAAGGTTAGAGGCATTCATATTCATGATAAACCGGAAGAGTTTGGTGAAGCAGGCCAAAGATGTGCTATAAATCTAGCTAATATAAAATTAAGTGAAATAGGCAGAGGAGATGTAGTTTCTAAAGTAAACATAATGGAACCTTCTTTTTCAATAGATTGTAAGCTTTACTATCTAAAAAGTGCGGAAAAACCCCTAGTTAATAGGCAGAGAGTTAAATTATATCATGGAACTGATGAAATTCTGTGTAGAGTGGTTATACTAGACAGAGAAGAAATAGCTCCAGGAGAAAGCGCTTATGTACAGTTAAGATTGGAAAAACCAATAAATGCTCAAAGAAATGATAGATATGTACTTAGAAGCTATTCACCAATGTACACTATAGCTGGTGGCACTGTCATTGAACCTGCTGCAGAGAAGGCTAAGAGGTTTAATGAAAAGTACATTGAAGAGCTTAAGGTTAAAGAAAGTGGAAAAACTGAAAATATTTTAGAAAACACTGTTAGCAAATTAAGTGGAGATTACCCAGATACTACTGTGATTTTAAAAGCCTTAGGTAAAAATGAAGAAGGTATAGAAGATAAATTACAAGCATTAGTAGAGGACAATATAATAATCAAATTAACAGCTTTAGATAAAACAATATATATACATAAGAGCTTTATAAAACAAAAGATAGAGGAAATAGAGAAAATTTTAATAAAGTATCATAATGAAAATCCGCTTAAGGCTGGTATGGCAAAAGAGGAAATAAGGAATAAGATTTTTGGAAAGAATATAAAGCAAAAAATATATGATGAAATATTGATGCTTATAGAGCATAGAAATGCTATAAAAGTATATGAAAAATTTGTATCTTTATATGATTTTAGGATACAATATACAAAGGAACAAGAAAAATTAAGAAATGCTATAATTTCTGCCTATGATAAAGGAAGATATAATACTCCTAAGTATACTGACTTAGCTGTAAGTGAAAAGGATAAAAAGAATTTTAAAATGGTGTTTGATTCCCTTATGGATAATGAAGAATTAATAAAAATTGCTGAGGACTGTATTTTTACAAAAGCACATTATGAAAACTCCAAAGAACTAGTATATAATTACATAAGAGAAAATGGCAGCATAACTGCATCTTCAGCAAGAGAAGTATTTGACACTAGTCGCAAATTCGCAGTAGCTCTTTTAGAACATTTTGATGGTATAAAATTAACTAAAAGGATAGAGAATGATAGAGTATTGTATAAGGAAAGTTAAAAGAATTTAGCTTTAAATTAGACAATTCGACAAAGTTATGCATATTACTATTGATTATAGCGTTAGGATATGCTATAATTAGCGCTGGAAGAAAAGATTAATGGGAGTAGATAGGTGCTGGTGTGCCTGCCAGTCTTCAAAACTGTGTTGTCGTGCTAATACCACGATGGGTGTGTTCGATTCACACATATTCCCGCCACTTACAACGACATATTGCGGCCTAGATACATAATTTTATGCTATCTGGGCCGCTTTTTATTTTGGCTTTGACAACAGATTGACAACGGAAATTTTAAAGTTGATTAATATTTTATTTTTGCATTTTATATTTTCCGCCCCAACATTTATCACAATTTAAACAGCAATTAGTAGCGTAATTGTTACAGTGACCATAATGTGTAGAGTTAGATAAGTCCACATTATTTTTTGACTTTTTCATCCAATTGAACATATTCTTTATTTCATCCTTTCCTTGCTTATCTAAACGCATTTTAGATTCCATGATATACCACCCTTTTTAATTTACAATTTAAATACTATGATACACATTATAATACTTTAACTTATAACATTCAGTAACAATTGATACCAATAGTAATCAAAGGTATAAACTATTGAAAAGTAACGCAAATTTAAATAGTGGCTGAAGACTTATAATATTTATTGCAATTGTAAATAATCAATGATATATAACTTATTTGGGGGAGTGATTAAAGTGAGATATGTAATAGTAAGTGTAGTAAATGGAGAAGCCGGTGTTTTTAATGATAATTTGCGACAGGAAGTATTTGAAAGATTCGGTGCAAAATCCTCAAAATTACCTGCACACTTTACCATAAAAGCACCCTTCGAATATGATGGAAGTATTTATGATTTAGAAGTTGCTTTAGAGACATTTAGCAAAGAGCCTAGAAAGGAAGCTTATGCTATCAATAATTATGACCACTTTGAGCATCGAGTTGTTTATATGAAATTGGAGATGTCTAAGGAAGGAAAGGGGCTTCATGACAAACTCATTGATACAATTGATTCATTGCCTTATATAGATTTTCATGAAAAAGATGGTAAAAATAAGATTTTTCATGTAACAGTTGCTTCTAAGAGAATTAATAATAACTATTCGCAACTTTGGGAATACGTTAATACTAAACCTTGTAACTTTCAATGTGAATTTGATAATGTGACGATATATAAGTGGCAAGAAAACACATGGTTACTACATAAAAAATATGAATTCATGTAAAAAAATAGGTTGACTATATAAAGGATAGTTGTTAATATTTATATATAGTATAGTAAATAAAAAAAGTGAATATAGATACGATGTGATACTGAGGTTGCGGTTGTTAAGAGTACTATTGTTCTATTTATGGAATTGTAGGAAAGGGTCAATTGCCGAAATACATAAATTTATGTATTGGGACTATACTGAATAAGTATAGCACTGTCGTTAGAAAATTGCCCAATTTTCTAACGGCGAGCTTATCACATTGGGGCAAAAGGTTTGTTTTGTTGTAATACATAACAGTTATGAGTGCCTTTTGCTCATAGCTGTTTTTATTTTTATACAAAAATCATATAGACGACATGATACAGAGGTTGCGGTTGCTAATAATACTAACTGGTTCATTATGGACAGATAGGAAAGGATCAATCGCCGAAATACATAGATTTATGTATTGGGACTATGCTGAATAAGTATAGTACTGTCATTAGAAAATTGCCCAATTTTCTAATGGCGAGCTTGTCATGTTGGGGCAAAAGGTGCTGTTATAAATTAACAGTCATGAGTGCCTTTTGCTCATGACTGTTTTTGTTTTACCCTTTTAAGAAAACCCTACATTAAAGTGAAAAAATTCTTATTAAATGGGTTAAATCAGAATCTGCAATGTCAGATATTAATGGATAAAAAGGAGATTTTCCTTCTGAAAGTCCTTAAAAGATGTATGAGAAATAATTTAGGAAAAAGGAGATATTTAAAAATGAATATTATTATGAATGAATTTACTAGTGAGATAGAATTAAGAGGAAAATTCAAATGTGAAACTCTAAGAAATGGCAAGGATCAAATACTAATAGTTCATAAAGGACCACAAAAGATATATGTTCCGTTTAATAGCTACGTTGACGAATTAAATTTTAGTAAAGCAAAAGAAATTTCAGAAATAGAATATTTAAATTTGCAGAATCAAGACCATGTGGATAGTAAAAGAAATAATTATTATTTCAGTAAGTAAACAGAGCCTGTAAATAATTTTGTGTAAACAGATTAAAAAGTACTCTTTCTTGGCAATAATTGAGATAAGTTAACTATCACAATATTGTAAGGAGGAGTATTTT
>JAJYBA010000055.1 GCA_021779235.1 Bacillota bacterium | reverse complement strand
CTAACAATTTAGAAATGCATGAATCCACTATAAGTCGTGCAATTAGAGAAAAATATGTTAGTGTAAATAATGGTAAAGTCATTAAAATAAAAGATTTATTTACTACTGGAATTGCATCAGTTGTAGGAGGAGAGGATATATCTACAACTAATATTAAAAAAGCAATTAAAGAAATGGTGGATAATGAGGACTCAAAGAAGCCTTTATCAGACCAAATTATTTGTAATCGATTAAATATAGAGGGTATGAATATTTCAAGAAGAACTGTAGCAAAATATAGAGAAGAACTACAAATTAAAAGCTCTAGCAAAAGGAAAAGATTTTAATAGTATTATATATTTGACAATGTTGTTAACACATTGTTAACATTTTTTTTGGAAATACTAATTTAAAAAAGTTAGTATTTCATTTATAATGTAAGTGGGAGCAAAAAGTATATGCTGGGACTTTAAAAGTCCAGAGAGGTGTTCAAGTGCAGAATATATTAAAATTACAACAAAAGGTAGTGCCTGAATTAATAGAACTTCTTGAAAAACGGTATAATATATTAAGAACAATATATTATAATCAACCTATAGGACGAAGAATTTTAGCAAATGATATGTGTATAGGAGAGAGAATAGTAAGAAATGAAATAAATTTTTTGAAATCTCAGAATTTAATCGAGGTTAATGCATCAGGTATGTTCGTAACAACTGATGGAGAAGAGATTATCAATAAGTTAAAAGGATTTATTCATGAAATTAAAGGTTTGTCTAAGATTGAGAAGTTTATTGAGGATCATTTGAAGCTTCAGCAAGTTATAGTTGTTCCTGGAGATGTAGAAATTGATAAAAGTGTGCTTAAGGAACTTGGGAAAGCAGCTGCAAGTTATGCTATGGATATTATTAAAGATAATAGTATAATTGCATTAACAGGTGGAGCTACAGTTAAGGAAGTTGTAGATAGTTTTCCTAAAAGCAACAAATATAATAATATTTTGGTGCTTCCGGCTAGAGGTGGTATGGCGAGAAATGTAGAAATTCAAGCTAATACCTTAGTGGCAAGGCTCGCAGAAAAAATTGGTGGAAATTACGAATTGCTTCATGCACCAGATAATTTGAGTAATACAGCTTTAGAAACTATGTTAAATGAAAAAGATATAAAAAATATAATTGATAAAATTAGAAGTGCCGAGGTTCTTATTTATGGTATAGGCATTGCTAAAGATATGGCTGGAAGACGCGGACTTTCGGACAATGTTATAAAGGAACTTGAAGAATTAGGTGCCGTAGGAGAAGCCTTCGGTCATTATTTTAACGAACTCGGGGAAATAATTTATTCTACACCTACTATTGGGGTGAAAAATGAAGATGTTAAAAACAATAAAACATTAATAGCAGTAGCGGCTGGAAAAAATAAAGCTAGAGCTATTATTGCTACTGAAATCAACTGTTCAAGCACTGTTTTGATAATTGATGAAGCAGCTGCAGAAGAAATTATAAATATTATAGAGAAAACAGAGTAAACTATATAATGATTAAATTAAAGAAAGAATTATATATTTACATATAATTATTTTATGAAAATTTAGGAGGTTTTGTCAAAATGATAAAAGTAGGTATTAATGGATTTGGAAGAATAGGAAGAAATGTATTTAAAGCACTAGTTGCAAACTATGCTACAGAATTAGAAGTAGTAGGAATTAATGATTTAACAGATGCAGCTACATTAGCTCATCTTTTAAAATATGATTCACTTTATGGAAAATTTAATGGAACTATAGAAGCTAAACAAAATTCTATAGTAGTTAATGGAAAAGAAATTAAAATATTTGCAGAGAGAGATCCAAAAAACATTGATTGGAATTCAGTAGGAGCAGAAATAGTATTAGAATCAACTGGATTCTTTACAGATGCTACTAAAGCAAATGCACATTTAGGTGGAACTGTTAAAAAAGTTCTTATATCTGCACCAGCAAAAAATGAAGATATAACAATAGTTATGGGAGTTAATGAAGAAAAGTATGATGCAGCAAAACATAACATAATATCAAACGCATCATGTACAACAAACTGTTTAGCACCATTTGCTAAAGTTTTAGACAGTGAATTTGGAATAGTTAAAGGCTTAATGACTACAATTCATTCATATACTGGAGATCAAAGATTATTAGACGCTCCACACAGTGATATGAGACGTGCTAGAGCAGCTTGTGAATCAATGATTCCAACAACAACAGGAGCAGCTAAAGCAGTAGCATTAGTTTTACCACAATTAAAAGGAAAATTAAATGGTTTCTCATTAAGAGTTCCAACTCCAACAGTTTCATGTACAGATTTAGTTTGTGAAGTATCAAGAAATGTTACTGTAGAGGAAGTAAATGCAGCACTTAAAAAAGCAGCTGAAACTGAAATGAAAGGAATTCTTGGATTCTGTGAAGAACCATTAGTTTCAATCGATTTTAGAGGAGACGAAAGATCTTCTATAATTGATGCACCATCAACTATGGTTATTGAAGGAAACATGGTTAAAGTTGTTTCTTGGTATGATAATGAATCAGGTTACTCAAATAGATTAGCAGACTTAACTAAATACGTTGCAGACAGACTATAAAATTTAATTTTACTATAAAACTGTAAGCATAAAAATAAGGTCTGGTTTTATAGTTAGTCTATGAAACCAGGCCTTTTTTTAATATTATTTACAATATATAAACATATAATGTAAAATTAAGCACTAGCAATACTTGATTTTAGTACAATTACTGTAAATTACAAGAGTTTTGTATTATAAACCTTATGAGAGGAGAATGAGTATGCAATTTAATAAAAAAACAATCGAGGATATCGAGGTTAAAGGCAAAAAGGTTTTAGTAAGATGTGATTTCAATGTACCATTAAGCGAAGGTACAATTACAGACGTTAATAGATTAGTAGGTGCAATGCCTACAATAAATTATTTAGTGAAAAATGGAGCAAAAGTTATTTTATGTTCACATCTTGGAAAACCAAGTGGAGAGCCAAGGCCTGAGCTTTCTTTAGCACCAGTTGCTAAGAGACTAAGTGAAATGCTTGGAAAAGAAGTAGTTTTTGCAGCAGATCCAAATGTAGTTAGTGATAATGTAAAATCTGCCGTATCTGAAATGAAAGACGGAGATGTTTTATTATTAGAAAACACAAGATATAGAAAAGAAGAAACTAAAAATAAAGAAAACTTTTCAAAAGAATTGGCATCCCTTGCAGATATATTTGTAAATGATGCCTTTGGAACAGCTCACAGAGCTCATTGTTCTACAGTAGGTGTAACTGAATTTGTTGAGACTTCAGTATGCGGCTACTTAATTCAAAAGGAATTAAAATTCTTAGGGGAAGCAGTAGATAGTCCAGTTAGACCTTTCGTAGCAATTTTAGGTGGAGCTAAGGTTTCAGATAAGATTGATGTTATTACTAATTTACTTGAAAAAGTAGATACACTAATAATTGGTGGAGGAATGGCTTATACATTCTTAAAAGCTGGCGGTTATTCAATAGGAAGCTCTTTAGTTGAAGAAGATAAGGTAGAGTATGCTAAAGATATGATGCAAAAAGCTGAGTCTAAAAAAGTTAAGTTCTTGATACCAGTAGACCATATTGTTGCAGATAGATTTTCAGCTGAGGCAGAGCCAGTAGTTACTGAAAGCCAAAACATTCCAGATGGGTATATGGGACTTGATATTGGACCTAAGACTGCAGAAATGTATAAGGGTGCAGTAAGCGTAGCTAAAACTATTATTTGGAACGGACCAATGGGAGTATTTGAATTTGCTAATTTTGCAAAAGGAACTATAGCAGTTGCTGAAGCTATGTCAAAAGTAGATGCAACTACAGTAATAGGTGGTGGAGATAGTGCTGCAGCAGTTAATCAATTAGGATTCGGAGATAAAATGACTCACATATCTACAGGTGGTGGAGCATCTCTTGAATTCTTAGAGGGTAAATTGTTACCAGGAATTGAAGCTCTTACAAATAAATAGTTAAATAAAGTTGTGATACAATAAACTTCAAAATAAATATTAAGGACATTTCAGAAGTCATTAATATTACAGCACCTAAGGTTATTATTAATTGTTATCTTCCAACAAACATACTAGGGAGATAACAATTAATAATTGTTATTTGTCTAAGAATGATATAATAAGAATTAATGATTCTTATCTACCAAAAAGGAATATTAGGAGGGGTTTTCATGAGAAAAGGTATAATTGCAGGAAATTGGAAAATGAATAAAACTGTAGCAGAGGCTACAAGCTTAATTGAAGAAATAAAACCTTTAGTTAAAGATGCACAATGTGAGGTTGTAGTTTGTCCTACATTTTTATGTTTAGATGCTGTAATAAAAGCAACTAAGGGAACAAACATTAGAGTAGGAGCTCAAAACATGCATTTTGAAGAAAATGGTGCTTTTACAGGTGAAGTTGCTCCAGGAATGCTAAAAGAAATGGGTATTGAATATGTTATAATTGGACATAGTGAAAGAAGACAGTATTTCAATGAAACTGATGAAACTGTAAACAAAAAACTGAAAGCTGCTTATAAACATAATATTATTCCTATACTTTGTATTGGGGAAACTCTTGAAGAAAGAGAAGGAAATATTACAGAGAAAGTCTTAGAAAATCAAGTTAAATTAGATTTAGAAGGACTTACAAAAGAACAAGTAGAAAAATTAGTTATTGCTTATGAGCCAATTTGGGCTATAGGTACAGGTAAAACTGCAACTGCTGATCAGGCTAATGAGACAATTGCCTTTATAAGAACAACTGTTGGGGCTATGTTTGGTAGCGATGTATCAGAAAAACTTAGAATTCAATACGGTGGTTCAGTTAAACCATCAACTATAAAAGAACAAATGGGTAAATCAGATATAGATGGTGGACTAATTGGAGGAGCTAGCCTTAAGGCAGAAGACTTTGCAGGAATAGTAAACTATTAAGATATTTTAGAGAATATATCTACGTCGGTAGATGCAGTTATCTACGTCAGTAGATGCAGTTATCTACGTCAGTAGATGCAATTATCTACGTCAGTAGATGCAGTTACTTAAGTGAATTAGACCACATTAGTGGATTATTTATAACAGTAAAATATCAATACATATATATGTATATTGATTATTACAAACAATGGGTGGGAGGAACAATAATGCCAAAGAAACCAGTAATGTTAATGATTTTAGATGGATTTGGATTATCAAATAATGTAGATGGCAATGCGGTACTCGCAGCAAATAAACCAAACTATGACAGATTAATAGAGAAGTATCCACATGCAAAGTTAAGCGCAAGTGGGCTTGATGTGGGACTACCAGAGGGTCAAATGGGAAATTCAGAAGTTGGCCATTTAAATATAGGTGCTGGTAGAATTATATACCAAGAACTTACAAGAATAACAAAAGAAATTAAGGAAGGAAACTTCTTTAAAAACCCTGCTTTTACTAAAGCCATTGATAAAGCTATTGAGACCAATTCTTCTATACATCTTTTAGGATTATTGTCTGATGGAGGAGTTCACTCTCATATTGATCATTTAAAGGCTTTAATAAAGCTTGCTAAGGATAAAGGTGCTAAAAATGTTTATGTGCATGCTTTCTTAGATGGTAGAGATGTGCAACCAGGTTCAGCACTACAATACATATCAGAATTAGAAGAATACATGAATGAAATTGGCGTAGGAAAAATTGCTACTGTGTCTGGTAGATATTATGCTATGGATAGAGATAAGAGATGGGAAAGAGTTGAGCTTGCATATAACGCTATGGTTTTATCTAAGGGTGAAGAAAATATCTCAGCAATAGATGCAGTTAACAAAGCTTACCATGATAATAAGACAGATGAATTTGTTCTTCCAACTGTTATAATGGAGAATAATAAGCCTGTGGCAAGTATTAGTAACAATGATAGTGTAATATTCTTTAATTTTAGACCAGACAGAGCTAGAGAAATTACTAGAGCATTAAACGATAGAGTATTTGATGGTTTTAAAAGAGAAACTCTATCTCTTAACTATGTATCTTTTACTCAATATGATATATCTATAGAAAACGTTGATGTAGCATATACATCAGAAGATTACACAAACACTTTAGGAGAATATGTTAGTAAGATGGGTAAGAAACAGTTAAGAATAGCTGAGACAGAAAAATATGCCCATGTTACATTCTTCTTTAATGGAGGAGTAGAGGCTCCCAATACTAACGAAGATAGAGCACTCATACCATCGCCTAAAGTAGCTACCTATGATTTAAAGCCGGAAATGAGTGCATATGAGGTTACTGAAGAATTATTAAAAAGATTAGAAGCTGATGAATATGACATGATTATACTTAACTATGCTAATCCAGACATGGTAGGTCATACAGGAGTTTTCGAAGCGGCTAAAAAGGCTATAGAAACAGTGGATGAATGTCTTGGAAAAGTTGTTAATAAAGTTCTAGAGAAAGATGGTACTGTATTTATAACTGCAGACCATGGAAACTCTGAACAAATGATTGATTTTTCTACAGGAAAACCTATGACAGCGCATACTTCAAATTTAGTTCCTTTTACGTATGTATCAAACCATGGTAAGGGACTAAAGGACAGCGGGATATTGGCTGATATAGCACCTACTATGCTTGAAGCTATGGGACTTGATGTACCTAGTGAAATGACTGGGAAATCTTTAATAATATCTAAATAACAGCTTAATGAGATTTCAGAAGGAAAGTGCCACACCTCTATAGGTGGATACTTACATACCCTTCTGAAATTCTTAATATTAAAGCATGGAATTTAATGATTTGATTGAAAGAAACTAAATTATCTAAGAATAAGTTAAATTATATGAGTATCTTAATTTAACTTAGGAAATAATAACATAGAAAAAAATTTTGGAGGTAATAAAATATGAAAAATTTTATTGAAATTATTGATGTTTATGCAAGACAAATTTTAGATTCAAGAGCATTTCCAACTGTTGAGGTTGAAGTTACATTAGAAGATGGAACAGTAGCAAGGGCAGCAGTGCCATCAGGTGCTTCTACTGGAATATTTGAAGCAGTAGAATTAAGAGATGGAGACAAAGCTATATACAACGGAAAAGGAGTTTTAAAAGCTGTTGATAATGTAAACAATCTAATAGCTGAAGAAATAATTGGAATGAATGTATATGATCAAATAGCTATAGATAAAATGATGATAGCTCTTGATGGAACAGATAATAAAAGCAAATTAGGTGCTAATGCAATGCTTGGGGTATCACTGGCATGCGCTAGAGCTGCTGCTGAGTCATTAGGACTTGGATTATATCAATATATTGGTGGAGTAAACGCTAAAGTTTTACCAGTTCCAATGATGAACATTATAAATGGTGGAAGCCATGCTGATAATAATGTAGACTTACAGGAGTTTATGATTATGCCAGTTGGAGCAACTTCTTTCGCTGAGGCTTTAAGAATGAGTTCAGAAGTTTACCATGCATTAAAAGGGTTATTAAAAGCTAAAGGATTATCAACTGGTGTTGGTGATGAAGGTGGATTTGCTCCAGACTTATCAAGTAATGAAGAAGCTATAAAAATTATAATGGAAGCTATAGAAAAAGCTGGATTTGTTCCAGGAAAAGATATTTATATAGCTCTTGACCCAGCATCTTCTGAATTCTTTGAAGATGGAAAATACAACTTAGCAGGAGAAGGAAGAGTATTAACTCCAGAGCAAATGGCTGACTACTATGTAGAACTAGCTAACAAGTACCCAATTATCTCTATTGAAGATGGAATGGCGGAAGAAGATTGGGAAGGTTGGAAGCACTTAACTGATAAACTAGGAGATAGAGTTCAATTAGTTGGAGACGACCTATTTGTAACTAACACTGACAGATTAAAAATGGGAATTGAAAGAAAAACTGCAAACTCAATTCTTATAAAATTAAATCAAATAGGTACATTAACTGAAACAATAAATGCTATAGAAATGGCTGAAAGAGCGGGATATACTGCAGTAGTTTCTCATAGATCAGGAGAAACTGAAGATACTACAATAGCAGACCTTGTTGTAGCTATGAATGCAGGACAAATTAAAACTGGTGCTCCAGCTAGAAGCGAAAGGGTTGCCAAATACAATCAATTATTAAGAATAGAAGAAGAATTGGAAGAAATGGCTGAATACAGAGGGTTAAAAGCATTCTATAACATCAACAGATAATTAATTAACCACATTTTAGAAGGAAAAATACTAACTCCTATAAATGAATGTCTATCCTTCTGAAGTCGTTAATATTTCAGCATGGAAGATGATGATTAAAGTAAGAGTATAGCCTTTATAGGCTATACTCTTAGACTTTAATTACGCATAGGTGGATTTTTAAGTGAAATTGTGTTAAACTTAACTAAAAAATACAATAATTCAAGTATGAAATTTAAGTAGCAGACTATGTGTGAGTATGGGAATTACATTATGTTGTAAGCTGACTAAGAGTATGCTAAAATAATCATGTATTAGATGAATAGGGGGTGTACACATGCACAGTTTTTTAGTAGTTTTACAAGTTATAACTTCTATTGCTATAATTGTTTCAGTTATGATGCAACCTAGCAAAACAAATGGATTAAGTGGTCTTGTAGCAGGAAGTTCTGATACTTTTTATGCGAAAAATAAAACAAAAACTTTTGAATCAACCATGGCAAGAGTTACAGTAGTTTCAGCAATTTGCTTTACTATAACTACAGTGATGTTAAATTTAATTAAATAATATAATTAGCTAAACCATAAAGAAGGCATTTTTGACTTGTTATTTTTTCTGATGCCTAAATAGACATTTTAGACTTCCATTGCAGTTTATTTAAATAAACTGCATTTTTTTTATTTATTAAGAAACTATAGAATTAGTTGGTAAAGGCAAAGGTAGTTGTAGTAATATATATTTTTTATATATTTTTGAAAATTTTAATAGTATAAATGTAATATAAATGATAAAATTGTTTAAAGTAGTCTATGATTATTAGAGGTGAAGGATGATGAAAGAGTATAGTTCTAAATTAGAAAGTAAAGATATGGATTTTCTATTTGAAGGCATTTTAAGTCTGGAAACAAGGGAAGAGTGCTATAGGTTTTTTGAGGATATATGCACTATAAATGAAATTAAAGCACTTGAGCAAAGACTTCAAGTAGCAAAAATGTTAACAGAGAAAAGGACCTATTTGGATATAGCCAGTACTACTGGGGCGAGCACTGCCACAATAAGTAGAATCAACAGAGCGCTAAATTATGGTGATGATGGATATAAACTTATATTAGAACGTTTGAAATCAAAGAAATAAGTTTTTATATTTACAGATAAAAAGGGACGGTTAACGTATATTTACTCAGTTTAACTAATATTAATCATCACCTGCGGTGATGCAATATTAACAACTTCAGAAGGAGGTTTATGCTCTTGATGAAGTTGTTATATATTATAGGATGGAAC